>NZ_JBIDAK010000010.1:28270-226986 GCF_043202455.1 Kitasatospora sp. NPDC048194 | reverse complement strand
TCGGTCGTCACAACCCGAATGCTGGACACCCTCCCTGCATGCCCGGAGCAGAACCGGCAAACCCAGCCGACTTCGGAACTACTCGTCTAGCCCGGTCAGCTGCTTCTCCAGCTCGGCGCGCAGCAGCGCGGCGGACGGCCCGTCCCGGTGGCTGGTCAGCTGGACGGCGCCGTACGGGGCCTGCGGCCGGTAGTCGCGCCGGTTCCCGGCGTCGGTGCCGGCGCTGTACACGCCGACGGCGACCGCCCCGGCGACCGCGGCCATCACGGCGGCGACGGCCGGTGCGGTGCGCGAGCGGTGCCGCGCGGAGTCCCGCAGGGCGAGCCGGGGACCGAGCGGCAGCCGCCCGGCGGCCCGGCCGACCACCGCGATCAGGGCCGGGGTGCAGGCGAGCAGGCCGAGTTCGGCGGTGATCGAGCCGCCGAGCACGGTCAACGTGCGCTCGTCGTAGGTGCTCACCACGGGCATGCCGTGCTGCACCGCTCCCGCGCCGTACATCGCGAGGGCGCCGCCGCCGAGGACCAGGGCCGTGCCGAGCAGGGTGACCACCCGGCTGGGCGCCCGGACGGTGTCCCGCCCGGTGAGGCCGGCGGTGACGCTGCGGCGGGCGGCCTGCCAGGCGGGCAGTGCGGCCGCGAGCAGTGCGGTGAGCAGGCCGATCCCGGCGATCGCGAGGAGGTCCAGCGGGGGCAGGGCGAAGTGCCCGAAGCGGGCACCGCCGACCTGTTCGACGAGCGGGCGCAGTGCGGCGACCAGAGCGGTGCCGAGGGCCACGCCGAGCACTCCGCCGGCCGCGCCCAGGACCAGGCCGCCGCCGAGGACCACCGCACCGACGTGGCTGCGGCCGCCGCCGGCCGCGCCGAGCAGGGCGAGCTGCCGCCGCGAGCGGCGGGCGCCGACCGCGAAGGCGGGCCCGGCGAGCAGGGCGACCTCCAGCAGCGCCATCCCGGTGACGGTGGCGACCACGACCCTGGTGTCACCGCCCGTGGCCGGGCCGCTGGAGCGGGTGGAGTCGCGGTAGTACGGGACGGCCCGGTTCGGCGGCGGGTCGAGGGCGACGGAGCGCGCGGTGAGGGTGTAGCCGTGGGCGTTGAACCGCTGGACGGCGGTCCAGTCCAGGGCGGCGCCGCTCGGCACGCGGAGCAGCCAGGCGTCGTGCCGGTCCGGGGCGCGTTCGGCGGCGGGCTGTCCGGGCTCCGCGGCGGCCGTCAGCGGGTCGAGCAACTCGCCCGGCCGGGCCACGAGTTCGACCCGGCCGAGGTCGTCCGGGTGCTCCACGACGGCGGTGATGGTGAAGGTGGTCCGCTCCAGCCCCTGGACGGTGGTGGTGCCGCCGAGCCCGAGCCCGGCACGGTCCAGGAAGGCCCGGGTGGCGGCCGCCTCGTGCGGGGCGGCGGGTGTGCGTCCCCCGACCACGTTCAGCCGGCCGCGCCAGACCGGGTCGCCGAGGTCGGCCTCGGTGGTGAGGGTGCGGACCAGGCCCTCGGGCGAGTTCGCGCCGGTCTCCGGCCCGGTGCGGGCGGGCGTGAGCCGGCTGCCGGGTGGCAGCAGCGAGCCGACCAGTTCGGCCGGGTCGGTGCTCGCGGCCCGCTGCTGCTCGGCCGTCGGCGGCTGCCCCGGCTTGGGGTCGAGCGCGAAGGCGCCGTCCTCGGCGATCGGGGCCTGCTCGACGGTCCGGCCCGGGCTGAGTCCGGTGACCAGGGCGTCCGCTCCGCCGACCACCCGCTCGACCCGCTCGGCCGGGGTGAGCTGCCCGCTGCGGTGGACGACGTCGGCACCGGTGACCCCGAGCACGGGCAGCGCGATCATGGCCAGGACCAGCGCACTGCGGCCCTTGGCGCGCAGTGCGTCGCGGCGGGCGATCCGCAATGCGACCTTCCACGCTCCGAGCTTCAACGCGCCACCTCCCCCAGGGGGTTGGGCCGGTGGACGGCTGCCGGGCAGCCGCCGGAGCGGCGACCGGTGCTCTCCGAGGCGATCGCGCCGTCCCGGAGGTGGACCACCCGGTCCGCCCAACCGGCGTGCGAGGCCTCGTGGGTGACCATCATGGCGGCCGCCCCGGCGTCGCAGCGGGCGCGCAGGACGGCGAGCACCGCGTCACCGGTGGCCGAGTCGAGTGCTCCGGTCGGTTCGTCGGCGAGCACCAGTCGGCGTTCGCCGATCAGCGCCCGGGCGATGGCGACCCGTTGCTGCTGGCCGCCGGACATGTCGTCGGGGAAGCGGTCGGCGAGTTCCCCGATGCCCAACTCCTCCAGCGCGGCCAGGGCCTCCCGGCGCGCGGCGCGGCCCGGGACTCCGTCGAGTTCGCGGGGCAGGGCGATGTTCTCGGCGGCGGTGAGCGCCGGGATCAGGTTGTAGTCCTGGAAGACGTACCCGACGGAGCGCCGCCGCAGGTCGGCGAGCCGGCCGCGGCTGAGGCCGCCGAGCGTGACGCCCTCGACCAGCACCTCGCCGCGGGTGGGCAGGTCCAGTCCGCCGGCCAGGGTCAGCAGGGTCGACTTCCCGGAGCCGGACGGACCCATCACGGCGACGAACTCGCCGGCGTGGACGGTCAGGTCGATCCCGCGCAGGGCGTGCACCTCGGCGGCGCCGCGTCCGTGCACCCGGGACACCCCGGTCAGGCGCAGGACGGGCTCGGACCGGGTCGGATCGGTGTGGGACACACTTCCCCCTCGTGAGCTGTTCAGCTGCATATGTCGGTGAACTATATATGCCGGGATGGGGAAGGTGTAGCAGGCGCGGACCGGTCAAGGTTCTACAAAGGTGTCGAGGAGCGGGCGGAAGGCGGCGGGCCCGCTCTCCGGCCGGGCTATGCTGTGTGAGGTTTCACGAGGCACCTCGTTCGGTGAGGCGTCTTCACGGACACAGGCCACTGACCCGACGACGTCGAGAGACGCCCAGGTTCAGGACAGGTCTTCCCGACCTAAGGGTTGACCCCAAGTGGCTTCCGGCCGACCGGCCGGACACGCCGTGGAGTGCCAAAGCTCTGACGAGTTGGGGTGTACCGGTCCGCCGCGACCGGTGTGCTCCTTGCCGTGTCGCGATGCGGCGCACAGTCGGTGCGCCCCCGGCCGGGAGGAGGCGAGATCATGGACTGCAGTAGTCCGGGCCACAGTCGGCCCTACCCCCGCATGCTCTCGAACACCTCCGGCACGCGGTGACGACCTCCCTCGCACATCCCCACCAGGCGCCTCGTCCGCTGCTCGACCACGGGCGGACGCAAGGCGCCTGACGATCCGTCACGCCAGCACGGCCGCCGTCGCCCGGCGCCGCCGTGCGGGGACGGCGGCGTGCGCCCAGCGGGAGGCGCGCTGCCGCGTGTCCCCCGACGCCCCTCGCCGAGGGGCAGGGAGGCAGGCCCTGCCATGACCAATGCGATGCTGGACCCGACGTTCCCCGCGGTTCCCGGCGCTTCCCCCACCACCTCCGCCGCCGGCCAGGCCGTCCTGGACGACGCCCACGTCGGCGACATCAAGGGCGCGCTCGGCACCCTCCGGCTCGACGACACCGCCCCGCGCCACGGGCTCTCCGCCCGGTTCAGGACCCTGCTGGCCGTCATCGGCCCCGGCCTGATCGTGATGGTCGGCGACAACGACGCCGGCGCCTTCTCCACCTACGGCCAGGCCGGGCAGAACTACGGCACCCAGCTGCTGTGGACCCTGCTGCTGCTCGTCCCCGTGCTGTACGTCAACCAGGAGATGGTGCTGCGCCTCGGCGCCGTCACCGGGGTCGGCCACGCCCGGCTGATCCTGGAGCGCTTCGGCCGGTTCTGGGGCGCGTTCAGCGTGATCGACCTCTTCCTGCTGAACGCGCTGACCCTGGTCACCGAGTTCATCGGGGTCACGCTCGCCGCCGGCTACCTGGGCCTGCCCAAGGCGGCCTCGGTGGTCCTGGCCGCCGCGATCATCATCGCCTCGGCCTTCACCGGCTCCTTCCGGCGCTTCGAACGGGTCGCCATCACCCTCTGCGCGGGCTCCCTGCTGCTGGTGCCGGTCTACTTCCTCCTCCACCCGAAGACCTCGCAGATGGCCCACGACTTCGTGACGCCCGCCCTGCCCGGCGGCTCCGGCCAGCTCGCGGCGGTCATGATGGTCGTCATCTCGATCGTCGGCACCACCGTCGCCCCCTGGCAGCTGTTCTTCCAGCAGTCGTACGTCATCGACAAGCGGATCACCCCGCGTTTCATGACCTACGAGAAGGTCGACCTGTGGATCGGGATCGCCGTGGTCATCGTCGGCGCGGCCGCGCTGATCGGCCTCACGGCGGCGGCCTTCGCGGGCACCGACGGCTTCGGACGGTTCTCCGACGCCGCCGCCCTGGCCGAGGGCATCGAGGCCAGGGCCGGCCGACTGGCCGGCGTGCTGTTCGCGATCGCCCTGCTGGACGCCTCCGTCATCGGTGCCTTCGCCGTCTCGCTGTCCACTGCCTACGCGATCGGCGACGTCTTCGGCATCAAGCACTCGCTGCACCGCGGCGTCCGGGGCGCCAAGGGCTTCTACGGCGTCTACGCCGGCCTGGTCGTCGTGGCCGCCGCGATCACCCTGCTGTCCAACGGCTACACCCAGGGCCTGATCACCCAGTTCGTCCAGGTGCTCGCCGGGGTGCTGCTGCCCTCCGCCACCGTGTTCCTGCTGCTGCTCTGCAACGACCGCGCCGTGCTCGGTCCGTGGGTCAACGGACCCAGGACCAACGCCTTCACCGCGGTCGTGGTCGGCGTGCTGGTGACGCTCTCGCTCATCCTGACCGCTGCCGTGGTCCGGCCGGGCATCGGCTCCGGCGCGATCCTGGGGATCGCGGCAGCCTGCGGCGTCGCGGGCGTCCTCGTCGCCGGGTACTCCTTCACCTTCGGCCGCACCGCCACCAAGGAGGACCCGGTCGACCGCACCGGCCGCGAGAACTGGCGGATGCCCCCGCTGGACACCCTCGCCACGCCGGTGATGTCCACGGCCCGCAAGGCCGGCATGGGCGCCCTGCGCGCCTACCTGCTGATCGCGACGGCCATGGTCATCATCAAGGTCGTCGAGACCGCGCTCGACCACTGAGCGGCCGGCCACGGGCGGGACGCCCTGGGGCGGGTGGGGGGTGGTGGGTGGCGGGTGGCGCCCCGCCGCCCCGGGTCCCGGCACCCGTCGTCCGCGGTCCTGGCGGCCGCCGCCCTGCTCGTGTTGCCCGTCCGTGTTGCCCCGCCCGCGTTTCCTGCCTGTGTTTCCCCGTCCGCGTTTCCCGTCCGCGTTCCTGGAGGAGGTGCCGTCGTGCACACCCTGACCACCGTCGAGTTCCTGGTCCGGCTCGCCACCGGCGTGGCCTGCGGCGCACTGATCGGCGTCGAGCGCCAGTGGCGCGCCCGCATGGCCGGCCTGCGCACCAACGCCCTGGTCGCCGCCGGTGCCACCCTGTTCGTGCTCTACAGCGAGGCGGTCGGTGACGCCGGCAGCCCCACCCGGGTCGCCTCCTACGTGGTCTCCGGCATCGGCTTCCTCGGCGGTGGCGTCATCCTGCGCGACGGCGCCGGAGTGCGCGGCCTCAACACCGCCGCCACGCTCTGGTGTTCGGCCGCCGTCGGGGTCCTGGCCGCGTCCGGCGAACTGGAACTCGCCGTCCTCGGCACGATCGCCGTGCTCGCCGTCCACCTGGTGCTGCGCCCGGCCGGCCGGCTGCTCGACCGGGCCCCGCAGTCCGGCAGCGACCCGGACTCCACCGGCCGGGCCGTCGTCCACCTGGAGTGCGACCGCAAGTCCGAGACCCACATCCGGGCCCTGCTGCTCCAGGCCCTGGCCGCGTCCGGCCTCGCCCCGACCGGCCTGCGCGCCCGCCGCACCGAGCAGGGCGACGCCACCAGCCTGCGCGCCACCGTGTCGACCACCGGCCAGGTGACCCCGGCGCTGGAGCAGGTCGTCACCCGGCTGTCGCTGGAGCCCGGCGTGCGGGACCTGCACTGGCACCTGGACGACGACCCGGAGGACCCGGCCGGTCCGGCGCTGGCCTGAGGGGGAGCGGCCGCTAAGGCAGGTACCGGCCTGAGGGGGAGTAGAACGGAGAGGCCGTCACGTGAGCCACTGGGAGGCCCGATGCTGAAACCCGATCCCGAGCACGGCCCGCTGGTGCCGATGCTGCTGGTGCTGACCCTGGTCACCGGAGTGGTGGACGCCGTCAGCTACCTCGAACTCGGGCACGTGTTCGTCGCCAACATGACCGGCAACGTGGTCTTCCTCGGCTTCGCCCTGGCCGGCGCGGCGAACCTCTCCGCCACCGCCTCACTCGCCGCCCTCGCCGCCTTCCTGCTCGGGGCCCTGGCCGGCGGCCACCTCTCCCGGCGCCTGCCCGGGCACCGCGGCCGGCTGCTGACCGCCGCCCTCGCCGTCCAAGTGCTGCTGGTGGCGGTGAGCACCGTGCTGGCGGCCGTCGTCGGCCACGGATCCTCGTCCGCCCGCTACACCTTGATCGGCCTGCTCGCGCTCGCCATGGGCGGTCAGAACGCGGTGGTCCGCTCCCTGAAGGTCCCCGACCTCACCACCACGGTGCTGACCATGACCATCACCGCCCTCGCCGCCGACCTCACCGGGTCCCGCCGACTGGCGTCGGCCGCCTGGATGTTCACCGGAGCCCTGCTCGGCGCCCTCCTCGTGCTCCACGTCGACGTCACCGCCGCGCTCGCCCTGGCGCTCGTCCTGCTCGTCGCCGTCGCCGCCGTCATCCACCGCGCCGGCAGGCCCACCCCGGCACCGGCCTGGACGCAGCGCCGCTGAGGCCGAATGCTCCGGGAATCCGCAGGGGCGCACACCCCTGCGGATTCCACCGAGCAGCACTGACCATCCCCCGCCGCACCCCTCATCCGGGCCGGCGTGATCGACACGACCTCCCTGGAGCCTGTCCGACGATTCCCGTCGGATCAGCGAGTGCCGGCCGAGTCGGTGGTCCGGAGGTGCGCCGACAGGCTGGCGGGTATCGCCGGGCAAGACCTACGAACGGCGGGCCAGCAGGTGGGCGTCGAGGAAGCCTCGTTCGGAGGCCGGATCGTGGAGCAGCCGAGCGAAGGGGACGAGCCCGGCATCGGCCAGCAGCTCGGCGAGGCGGTCCACCGGCCAGCTGTAGGCGGGTGTCACCTTGTGGTCGAACCGGATCGGCTCCGGTCCGTCGGTCCCGAAGAAGGAGACCAGAAGCAGACCCCCTGGCGCCAGGACGCGTACCTGCTCGGCGAGCAGCTCCGGCAGTTCCCCCGGAGGGGTGTGGATCATCGAGTAGTGGGCCAGTACGCCACCGAGCGCGCCGTCCTCGATCGGCAGGGACTCCATCCGCGCCTCCTGGAAGCGCAGCGCCGGATGGGCCCGCCGGGCGTGGTCGACCATGCCGGGGGAAAGGTCGAGGCCGAAGGCGTCCAGACCCAGTTCGTGCAGCATGGCCGTCAGATGTCCGGGCCCGCACCCGACGTCCGCTGCCCGCAGGTTGCCCGTCGCGCGCACCAGCTCGGCGAAGGTGCCGATCATGGCCCGAGCGAACGGCTGGGTCTCCAGGCGATCCGCGAACAGCGAGGCGTACAGCTCGACGACTCCGTCGTAGGCCGCCCTGGTCTCGTCCTGATGATTCGCCACGGCCCAGGACTCTAGTAGTGCTTCGTGAGGCGGTGTCGTAGGGCTGCCATGGGTTGGGTTGTCGGCACCGAGCCGCTCGGCCATGGCTGCATCGACTTGCGTCGGCCCTCCGCCGCCGTTGTTGTCATCCGGCTTCGCACACGATGGGCGAGTACCGGCTCCAAGCTCTGCCGTCGATCACCTGCGCTCTCGCGACAACGGTCGCCCCGCACTATGCGGGGCGAAGAACGGGATCGATCTCAGCCAGGAGTTCGTGCAACTGACGAGCCCCGTGGGCCACACGGTCGTCAGCGTCCTGCGACAGCTCCTCGCACAGGCCGATCGCACTGTCCCGGTCGTGGGAGAAGACACTGAATACGTCGACGACCGCGGTGTGAATCCAATCCCGGTGATTCGGGTCGGCAACTGCCAGCGCGGACGCGACTGTTGCCAGGCCCACCCTGTCCTTTCGCCGAAGCAGTGCCTCCGCGGTCACCCTGGTCACGAAGGTGTCGCCCGGATCGAGCACGAGCTCCAGCAGCGGACCATGGGCCTCCTGCATCTCGGCAAACCCTGCCAGGCCGTGGCCGGCATCCGCGCGGTCACGGTAGTCGTGGCTTCGCCCGAGTTCGCCGAGCGCCACGACAACGGCTTGTCGCACCTCCCTGTCCACTTGCCCGCCCACCCCTCCCACGACTTCCCGGCAAAGTACCACCGGGGTGCCCTACGGATGATCGCCAGAACAGCTCCTGACAAAGCACTACCAGGGCCTGTCCGGCGGATGGTGCCGGGCGGCCCACCGGCAGGGGACCGCTGTGGCGGCCCGCCGGACAGGGAACCGGGTGGAGCGGCTTGCGTTCCGTCGATAAATGCCTCGACATCGGTGGTGGTGATCGGGGACGCTTCGCGGGATGACCAGAATCGACGACACACCGCCCGCGTGGGACGAGCGCACCCAGCTCACCACGTTTCTCGACTATGCACGTGACACCGCCCGCGCCAAGTGCGATGGCGTCTCTGCGGAGAACGCGCGCAAGGCGCTCCTGCCGGGCTCACCGCTGATGACCATGAGCGGAGTGATCAACCACCTCCGCTGGGTCGAGTACTACTGGTTCCAAGTGGTCTTCCTCGGCGAGGAGGACCGGGGCCCCTGGACCGAGGAGGACCCCGACCGCGAGATGCGCATCGCCGTTGACTTCCCGCTCACGCAGTTGCTCGACGAATACGCTGAACAGAGCGCGCGCTACCGTGAACTGGTCGCCGGGAACGGCCTGGACAAGCGGGCCCAGCGAGCCGTCCGCGACGGCCTCCACGTCGACCTGCGCTGGATCCTCCTCCACCTCACCGAGGAGACGGCTCGCCACAACGGCCACCTGGACATCCTGCGCGAGCTGCTCGACGGAACGACCGGAGACTAGGCAGTCTCGTCCCCGAGACCGCCCGGTCCAGATCCTCCTCAGCGTCGGCCCGGGCCATCAGCGCGACGAACACCCACCGGACGGCCCGGGCCCAGGCGTAGCGGTGGTCGAGCAGGCGATCAACCTGGGGTGGAGCGGGGCTAACGGGGGCTGAGCAGGCAGAACTCGTTGCCCTCCGGGTCGGTCAGGATCCGCCAGGAGATGGCGGACTGGTCGATGCCCGGGTCGGAGGCGCCCAGAGCGCGCAGCCTGGCCTCCTCGGCTGCCGGGTCGTCACCGCGGTAGGGGCTGATGTCCAGGTGGACGCGGTTCCACCCGCTCTTGGTGTCGGGGGTGCGGACGAACTCCAGGTAGGGGCCGACGCCGTGGGCGGAACGCATGGTCGCGTGGTCGTCGGCGACCTCGTGCACCGTCCAGTCCATAGCTTCGCCCCAGAACCGGGCCATCGCCCGCGGGTCGGTGCAGTCGACCACCACTGCGGCGATCGGCCCGGTGTCCCGGTAGATCTCCCGGGGCTCCAGGACGCAGAACTCGTTGCCCTCCGGGTCGGCCATGACCGTCCAGGGGACGTCGCCCTGTCCCACGTCGGCGATTGTCGCGCCGAGGTCCTTCAGGCGCGCGACCAGCTCCGCCTGATGGACCGTCGAAGTGGTGGCCAGGTCGAGGTGCACCCGGTTCTTCACCGTCTTGGGTTCTGGGCGGGCGATGAGGTCGATGCAGACGGCCGCGGGGTCGGGGTATGCGAAGCCGACCGGTTCGAGGTTGGTGACGCCGGGGCCCTCGCTGTCGACACCCCAACCGAGTGCCTCCGCCCAGAACCGGCCGAGCGCAGCGTCGTCCTGGGCCTTCATGTTGATCTGCACGAGTCGTGTTGCCATGCCGCAGATCCTAGATCCGGAGTCGGCCGGTTGCCGCGGAGCTCCAGGGCGTCGAGCCACCGCTCCGCGTCATGCCAGCTCCGGCGGCGTGCTGATTGGGCTCGGCAGCAGGTCGAAGGTGCGGTGTGCGGCTCCAGGGCCGGTGGTTGGTCGGCCCGGGGGCCCGTCACTCCTCGCGGCGGTGACCGGCCCGGCCGCTCCACAGCGGCTCCAGCCGGGCCCAGCCGGCGGCCCAGGCGGCGTCCGCCCGGCGGTCGAGGGCGTGCAGGCGCAGCCGCAGGGCCACGACGAGCAGCCCGAGCAGGACGAGGAGGGCGCCGGTGCCGGTGCAGGCTGCCGAGACGGCGAGCGCGGCTCGGTTGACCGGAGGGGTGGTCGCGTTGCCCCGGGGGTCGACCCAGATCGGGACGACGGCGCCGGGGACCGCCGTGCGCGGTGCCTCGACGGTGCCGGTGTGCGCGGTGCCCGGGGGGTAGCTCCAGGCGGCCTCGACGTTCACCAGGGTGTCGTAGCCGCCCGCGAAGCGGCTGCCGGCGGCGGCGCCGTGATCCGGGATGACGGCGACCACGGCGTCCACGCGGTGCAGCCGGATCCGGTCGGCGGCGGCCCGCGGCGCCGACGAGTGGTAGAGCAGCATGGCTCCCGTCACGGAGACGGCGAGCGCCAGCAGCCCCCCGAGGAGCGCGAGCAGCCAGGCGCGGGCACGGGCGCGATCGAGCGGGCGGGCCAGTGGTTCGTGCCGAGCGCCGAAGGCCCGCCGCAGCTGACGGCCGGTTCGCTGCGGGAGCGACGCGGGCCGGGCCGGCCGGGGTGCGCTGGGCACGGTGAGGACTCCTCAGGACGGCGGGCGCGTAAGGGCCTTGCCCACCCAATCTCCACCCCGCGGCCCCCCTCGCACAAGAGTGGTGCGCGTCCGGAGGACCGCCGGCCCTCTCGGTCGGGACGTTCGGCCCTCGGCAGGGGCCGCCCGACCGGGCAGGCTGGAGTCCGACCGCGCCCCCGTCCCTGGGCGTGGTGCCGGCCCGCTCGGACCGTGGGGGGTCCGGGCCGTGCTGGGGAGCGGGGGCGGTCGTGCGGCCGCCCCCGCTCCTCGTTCCGTCGGCGGTGGGTGCGTTCGTACGTCAGCGGCGGACGACGGGGTAGCCGTGCGTCCCGTCGCGCGGGACGTCGTCCAGTCCGGGCAGCCAGCTGCCGAGCACCAGTGCGGACGGGTAGAACATCGGCTCCGGCAGCTCGTCCACCGCGAAGCGCTCCCAACCGGCACAGGCGTGCGGCTCGGTGACCACCGCCTCGGCGACGCTCGGCGGGGCCAGCACGGCGGCGGTCAGCCGGGGCCGGCCGAGCTCGTGGTCCAGGTGGACGGCGAGCACCCGCATCCGCGCCGCGGGCAGCACGATGCCCGTCTCCTCGGCGAGTTCGCGGGCCGCGGTCTGCTCGAAGGACTCGCCGAGGTCGACCTTGCCGCCGGGCAGGCTCCAGGTGGGCGGCTCGCCGGCGGTGGTGCGGCGGCCGATCAGCACCCGGCCGTCCCCGGTGGGCACGATGATCCCGGCACCGAGCAGCGGTGCGGTCGGAACGGTGCTCAACTCGCCATCTCCTTCAGGTGGTCACCAGTTGGCGCGCTCGTAGTCCTTGAGGAAGCAGCCGTACAGGTCCTCACCCGCCTCGCCGCGCACGATCGGGTCGTACACCCGCGCCGCGCCGTCGACCAGGTCGAGCGGGGCGTGGAACCCGGCGTCGGCCAACCGCATCTTGTCCGGGTGCGGCCGCTCGTCGGTGATCCAGCCGGTGTCGACGGCGGTCATCAGGATGCCGTCGGTCTGGAACATCTCCAGCGCGCTGGTGCGGGTCAGCATGTTGAGCGCGGCCTTGGCCATGTTGGTGTGCGGGTGGCCGGCGCCCTTGTAGCCGCGGGAGAAGACGCCCTCCATCGCGGAGACGTTGACCACGTACTTGCGGCGGGACGCGGACGCGGCCATCGCCGGGCGCAGCCGGCTGATCAGGATGAACGGCGCGGTGGAGTTGCAGAGTTGGACCTCCAGCAACTCGACCGGGCCCACCTCCTCGACGGTCTGCACCCAGCTGTTGGTGTCCGCGAGGTCGGGCACCAGACCGCCCGCGTCGATCGCGGTGCCGGCCGCGATCCGGGCCGGGGTGGCGGAGCCGGTGACCAGCGCGAGCGAGGTGACGTCCTCGGCGGCCAGCCGCTGCTCGCTGCCGGTCGCCTGGCGGGGGAGGGCGGGCAGGTCGACGCTGCCGCTGCCGAAGCGGCCGATGGTGGTGGCCTGCGGCAGCTCGCCGGCCGGCAGCGGGGCGGACTCTGCGCTGATCAGCTCGCGGTAGGACTCCGGCGGGCGGCGGACGGTCTGCGCGGCGTTGTTGATCAGGATGTCCAGCGGGCCGTCGGCGGCGACCTCGTCGGCCAGCGCCATCACCTGGGCCGGGTCGCGCAGGTCGATGCCGATGATCTTGAGGCGGTGGATCCACTCGGCGCTGTCCGGCATGGCCTTGAAGCGGCGGATCGCGTCGTTGGGGAAGCGCGTGGTGATGGTGGTGTGGGCGCCGTCGCGCAGCAGCATCAGCGCGATGTATATCCCGATCTTGGCCCGGCCGCCGGTCAGCAGCGCGCGCTTGCCGGTGAGGTCGGTCCGGGCGTCCCGGCGGGACCGGTTCAGGGCCGCGCACCGCTGGCACAGGTTGTGGTAGAAGGCGTCGACCTCCACGTACCGGCCCTTGCAGATGTAGCAGCTGCGCGGCCGCTCCAGGATGCCGGCGATCTCGGTGGTGGTGACGGTGGTCAGGCCGAAGGCGCCGGCCGTCTCGTCGTCGATCCGGGTGGGCGCGCCGGTGGCGGTCCGGGCGGTGACCGCGCGGTCGTTGGCGGTCTTGCGGGCCCGGGTCTCCTGGCGGCGGCGCTGCTTGAGGGTCCGGAATATGCCGCCGACGGCCTTGCGGACGGTGATCGCGTCGGGGTGGTCGACGTGCAGCTCGTCGAGTTCGGCGAGCACCCCCAGGCAGAGCTTCAGCCGCTCCGGGTCCAGGCCGGGGCCGTAGTCGACCTCCTCCTCGGTAGCCGCGCCCTCGCCCCGGCCCGCGGCCGTGCCGTGCCCGGCGCTGTGCCCGGTGCCGTCCTCCGTGCCGTCGGTGGCGCTGCCTCCGACGTGGCGCCCGGTGTCCCGCCCGACGTCCTGCCGCTCCACGTCCTTCTGCTCGATCACGCCCGCTGTCGCTTTCCCGCTCGCCTCGCCGTTCACCGCGTGAATGCTACGGGAGCGGTCCCCGCCCGGGCGAAAAGCCGATGTCGGGGAGGTGGCTTGGAGGATCGTCCATGTCTACGCGCGGAGCATTGATCATGGTTTGTGCACAGCACCAGCGATGTCCCCCGAACTGGCTTTTGGTCGCGCCCTCACGGACAATCGAACGCTGGGTGCAGGGCGCCCGAGTGCGCCCCGGCGGCCTCGCCGCAACCGCACCCGAGGTGTAATTTCTCCCAGCCAGAGAGCCCATTCATGCGTTTCCTGAACGACCTCAAGCCCTCGTACGACCTGACGTACGACGACGTCTTCATGGTCCCCAGCCGTTCCGCCGTGGGCTCCCGGCAGGGTGTCGACCTCTCCTCGAACGACGGCACCGGCACCACCATCCCGCTGGTCGTCGCCAACATGACCGCCATCGCCGGCCGCCGGATGGCCGAGACCGTGGCCCGCCGCGGCGGCCTGGTCGCCATCCCGCAGGACATCCCGACCGAGGTGATCGCCGAGGTCATCTCCTGGGTCAAGCAGCGCCACCTGGTGTTCGACACCCCGATCACCCTCGCCCCCGGCGCCACCGTCGCCGAGGCGCTCTCCCTGCTGCCCAAGCGTGCGCACGGCGCCCTCGTGGTCGTCGAGGACGGCAAGCCGGTCGGCGTGGTCACCGACTCCGACTGCCAGGGCGTCGACCGCTTCACCAGCCTCGCCGACGTGATGTCCCGCGACCTGCTGGTGCTGGACGAGGACGTCGACGCGCGTACCGCCTTCGACCGGCTCGCCGAGGCGCACCGCAAGCTCGCCCCGGTGGTGGACGGCCAGGGCCGCCTGGTCGGCATCCTCACCCGCAAGGCCGCGCTGCGCGCCACCCTGTACACCCCGGCCGTGGACGCGAACGGCAAGCTGCGGATCGCCGCCACCGTCGGCATCAACGGCGACGTCGCCGGCAAGGCCAAGGCCCTGATCGAGGCCGGTGCCGACGTGCTGGTGGTCGACACCGCGCACGGCCACCAGGAGAGCATGATCAGCGCACTGCGCGCGGTGCGCGGCCTGGACCCGCAGATCCCGATCGTGGCCGGCAACGTGGTCTCCGCCGCCGGTGTCCGCGACCTGGTCGAGGCGGGCGCCGACATCCTCAAGGTCGGCGTCGGCCCGGGCGCCATGTGCACCACCCGGATGATGACCGGCGTCGGCCGCCCGCAGTTCTCCGCCGTCCTGGAGTGCGCCGCCGAGGCCCGCCGGCTCGGCAAGCACGTCTGGGCCGACGGCGGGGTGCGCCACCCGCGCGACGTCGCCATGGCGCTGGCCGCCGGTGCCTCCAACGTGATGATCGGCTCCTGGTTCGCCGGCACCTACGAGTCCCCGGGCGACCTGCAGACCGCCGCCGACGGCCGCCAGTACAAGGAGAGCTTCGGCATGGCCTCGGCCCGCGCCGTGAGCAACCGCACCGCCCAGGACTCCACGTACGACCGGGCCCGCAAGGCGCTGTTCGAGGAGGGCATCTCGCACTCCCGGATGTTCCTCGACCCGGCCCGCCCGGGCGTGGAGGACCTGATCGACTCGATCGTGGCCGGCGTGCGCAGCTCCTGCACCTACGCGGGCGCGAGCAGCCTGGAGGAGTTCCACGAGAAGGCGATCGTGGGCATCCAGAGCGCGGCCGGCTACGCCGAGGGCAAGCCGCTGCACTCCAGCTGGGCCTGATCCGGCTCGATCATCCGGCCTGACCAGGCCTGGTCAGGCCCGACTGGGCTGCGCTCGGCCGGGCCTGGTCGTTGCTGGGTCGGCTGCGCGGTGCCTGACCCCGCTGTGTTCGGTAGCGCCAGGCTCCGTGGGGCAGGCGCACGCTCGGTCGGGCCGCGCTTCATCGGGCTCGCCCCGGCCGGATCCGGTCCGGCCGGGCTCCGGGCGGGTCAGGCCCGCGTTCGCCGGGCCCGGTGCGGCTGGGTCCGGCTCGGCTGGGTCGGCCCGTCCGTGTTCGTCCCGCCGGCCGCCCGGCTCCTCGCCTCGGCGAGCCGGGCGGCCGCGATGCGTCGCCCTCCGGTCGGCCCGTCGATCGACCGGATCTCCTGGGCGGAGGCCCCGCGCGGCCCGTACGGGAGCAACAGGGCGCGGCCGAGCAGGCCGACCGAGTCGTCCAGCGCGGTGGCGAAGGCGCGGGCCGCGGCCGGGAGCCGGCGCAGCTCCCAGAGTGCCTGCACCGCCGACCACGCGCCCTCCCGGGCCGCCTCCACCGACCAGGTGCCGAGCAGGTGGGTGAGCGGCTCGGCGCACTCCAGCAGGTCGTGCCCGGGCATCAGCTGCTCCCGGGCGGCCGCCTCCACCCCGGCCAGCACCCGGTTGATCCGGTGGTAGTCCGCCTCGACGCCGGCCGGCGCGCAGCCGCGACGCCGGCAGACCTCGACCACGGCCAGCGGCAGGTCGTGCTGGATGTGGGCGTTCATCCCGGCCAGCGCGAACTGCAGGGGGTGCACGCCCGGGTGGCTCCGCAGGGCGAACAGCGGCCGCCAGCAGGCGGGCGGCTCCTGCCCCGCCGCCTCGGCGGCCACGGCCCGCAGGTACCGCCCGGCGAACACCACGTCCAGCTCGGCCACCGCCGACGGGTCGGCGAAGTAGCCGCCGGCCGCCAGCCGGTCGCGGACCGCCTCGGTGACGGTGAGGTAGAGCCGGTTGAAGACCGCCACCCCGTCCTCCGGGGGCAGGTGGGCCGCGATGGCCCGCAGCCGCCCCAGGACGCCCTCGACCGTGCCCGGTGTACGGACCCGCGCCGGACGCGACGTCGCCGCGTCGGTCGTCGGCGTTCCGACCACCGACGTCGGGCCGGCCACCGAGGTCGGGCCGGCCACTGACGTCCCGGCCGTCGCCGCGCTGGTCGTCGCCGCACGGGTCGTCGCTGTGCCGTCCATGCGCCACTCTCCGGGGCCGATCGTCCATTGATCGCATCATCGTGGCAGCGTGGATGGTGTCCGGTGGGCGCGCACACGCGTCCGTCGAGCCGGCGTCACACGATCAGTCGGACCCGCCAGGCCCGGGTGCGGCATTGACCGTGATTTTGCTGTGACTTTACCCGCTCCCCACCTCCTGCCATGATCGCGACCGTGATCAACCGTCGAACCCTGATAGCCGCGTTCGCCGCGGCCCCGGCCATCAGCACCATCGGCGCCGCACTGGCCGGCACCCCGGCGAACGCCGCCGACCTCTACTCCTCCAACACCGCCCTCTACGCCGATCCGTCCGTGGTCGAGGGCGTGGACTACGGCCGCCGCTACCGCCGCCACCTGGTCGACGACCAGAGCCTGCAGAGCACCTCGCGGCCCGTCCGGACCACCGTCATCGCCCCGCACGGCGGGGGCATCGAGGTCGGCACCTCCGAGCTGTGCCTGGCCATCGCCGGCTACCACCCGGCCGACCTCGCCCCGACCCCGGCGGCCGGGCCGGTCCACGACTTCTGGATGTTCGAGGGGCTGCGCTCCTCCAACAACGGCGCCCTGCACGTCACCTCGACCCACTGCGACGACGGCATGGCCCGCGCGATGTGCGCCGGCAGCCTGAACGTGGTGGCGCTGCACGGCTGCACCGCAAGCCAGGCCGGTCTGGAGACCGGTGCCCAGGCCGTCCTGGTCGGCGGCCTGAACGCCACCCTCCGCAAGTACCTCATGGAGGAGTTCGCCGCGGCCGGCGTCCGGGCCGTGACCGCCTCCGGGGAGGAGGAGATCGCGGGCATCGCGCCGGACAACATCTGCAACCGCAGCATGCTCGGGATGGGTGCCCAACTGGAGATGACCACCGAGCTGCGCACCGCGATGTTCGCCCCGGGCAAGAACACCCGCGCCGACCGCGCGACCAACACCCTGCCGCTGTTCTGGAGCTTCACGAACGCGGTCCGCACCGCGATCCAGCGGCTGGAGGCGACCCAGCCCGTCCAGTGAGGACGTGCCCGCCGGCTGCGCGAACGGGCCGCAGCCGGCGTCAGCCCAGCTCGTACGCCAGCACGTAGGTGTGGGCGCCGGACCCGTCGACGGACAGACTGAAGCTCCCGGTGATCCCGGCCAGCTCGCCCGTCCCGGTGCCCGGCACCACGCGTATCGTCACCCCGGTGGTGTCCCAGGCCGCGTGCTGGAGCACGAACGAACCCTTGCGCCCGTCCAGTTCACCCGTCACGTGCTCCACCGCGACGTACGAGGCCGGTCCACCCGAGGGGCCGGCCACGGACAGCATCCGCACCTCGCTGCGCCCGCTCAGCCCGCCCGTGAAGGTCTTGGCGATGCTGACCCGCCCGAAGGCGGCGCCCTCGTGCTCCTCCGTCTCCCCCGGTTCGAAAGCGGTCAGCTCGAACGACCCGCTCGCCTCGGCACCCACGGCCTGCTCCCCTCGTCGGTCGTCTCCCGACCGGCGGCCGCCGACCGAGCGGTCGAGCGCGCCCCGGACCGGGTGGCCGGTACGCCTTGACCGTGCGTGAAGCCTTGCACACAGCACTGACAACCGGCCCCGCGTCCCCGACGCCCGCTCACCGGCCACCGCTCACCGGCCACCGCTCACCGGCCCCCGGCGCCGGCGCCCGACCGGCCGTCCGGAACCCTCAGTGGTCCCAGCGCAGCGCCAGCAGCGCGGCGTCGTCGGCCAGCCCGGCGTCGCCGACCCAGCCCCGGACGTCCGCCAGCACCGCGTCCAGCAGGTCCGCCGGGTTGCCCCCGTGCAGACCGGGCAGCCGCTGCGCCAACGGGTAGAACCGGCCCTCGGCGTCCCGGGCCTCCGCGACCCCGTCGGTGTGGAGCAGCAGCAGGTCGCCCGGGCTCGGCTCGAAGGCGCTCGCCCGGTAGTCCTCCCCGGTCAGCTCGCGCAGGCCCAGCGGCGGAGCCGGGCGGGGCGGCGCCAGCTCGCTCACCGCGCCGGCCCGGCGCAGCAGCGGGGGAGGGTGCCCGCAGTTCCCCACCCGCACCGGCCCCCGGTCGGGCGCCACGTCCAGCAGCAGGGCGGTGGCGAACCGCCCGTCGCCCGGGCGCGCGGTGAGCGCCGCGTCCAGCCGCTGCGCGAGCAGCGCCGGGTCCGGTTCGGTGCGCGCCGCCTCCCGGAACACCCCCAGCACGTCCGCGGCCGTCTCCACCGCCGGGAGCCCGTGCCCCTGCACGTCCCCCAGCAGCACCCGGACCCCGAAGCGCGTCTCCACCACGGCGTACAGGTCCCCGCCGATCCGGGCCTCGGCCGCCGCCGCGACGTACCGCACCGCCAGGCGCAGCCCGCCGATCCGCTCGGCGGGCGGGCGCAGCAGGGCCCGCTGCGCCGCCTCGGCCACCGTCCGGACCTGGAACAGCTCCCGCTCGCGGGCCGCCACCAGCACCACGCTGGCGGCGCTGGCCAGGGTCGAGGCCAGAACGGTGACCGGCACGCTGATCCGGACGGAGGAGGGCAACTGGGCGTTGGCCGACTCCAGCAGGCAGACCGCCAGCAGCGCCGCCGCGCCGACCAGCAGCGGAACCCTCGCCTTCCGGGTGGTCGCCCCGGCGAGGACCGGCGCCACCGCGAGCAGCGGCGCCAGGGTCGTCCCGGGGCCGAGCGCCAGCGCGGTCACCACGGCGGCGACCAGCAGCACGAGGGCGCCGTACAGCAGGAGCCGGGTCCGCCGAGGCAGGTGCAGGGGTGGCAGCCCGTCCGGGCCGTCGGCGGTCACACGTTCTCCTTCACGGGTCTTCGGGTCCGCAGGTCCGCGGGTCCGCGGGCCGGCGAGGCCGCGGGCGCAGGGGCCCGGGGCCTCCGAACCACTTTCCCCGTCCCGCCCCGAGTCAGCACCTCGGGCAGGGAGCGGCCCCCGCCCGAGCCGGCCGCGGCCCCCGTTCCGGCCCGTCTGCGGCCCCGGCCGTAGCCCGCACTCCAGCCCGCTTGCCGGCCCGCTTGCCGACCCGCCGCCGGCCCGCCTGCGGCCCCGCCGCCGCCCGTCCTCCGACCCACGCCCCGGCCCGGCCGCGGCGCCCACTAGGCTGGGCCGGAAGATGAGACGCAAGAGCCGCCGCCCGACCTCCCCCCTCCCGCAACGCCACGGCGTGGACCCGGTCCACCTGCGGCTTCCGCTGGAGGGCGGCTGGCCGACCGTGCGCGACCACCTCGTCGAGCGGCTGCCCGCCGTGGGCGCGTCCCGGATCGACGCGGCCCTGCGCGGCGGCGAGATCTTCGGCGAGGACGGCCCGATCGCCGCCGACGAACCGTTCCGCCCGGGCGCGCACCTGTGGTTCTACCGGGACCTCCCGGAGGAGGTGCCGGTCCCCTTCGACCTGGTGGTGCTGCACCGCGACGAGCACCTGGTCGTGGTCGACAAACCGCACTTCCTGGCCACCACCCCGCGCGGCCGGCACGTCGCCGAGACGGCGCTGTCCCGGCTGCGGCACGGGCTCGGCCTGCCCGCGCTCAGCCCCGCGCACCGGCTGGACCGGCTCACCGCGGGGCTGGCGATGTTCGTGGTGCGGCCCGAGGACCGCGGGGCCTACCAGACGCTGTTCCGCGACCGCCGGGTGCACAAGGAGTACCAGGCGGTCGCCCCGTACGACCCGGCGTTGAGCCTGCCGCGCACCGTCCGCAGTCACATCGTCAAGGAGCGCGGGGTGATCGCCGCGCGCGAGACCGACGCGCCGCCGAACAGCGAGAGCCGGATCGAGCTGCTGGAACGGCGGGACGGCCTGGGCCGCTACCGGCTGCGGCCGCTCAGCGGGCGCACCCACCAGCTGCGGCTGCACATGAGCGGTCTGGGACTGCCGATCCTCGGGGATCCGGTCTACCCGGTGGTGCTGCCCGAGCCGGCCCCGGACGACTTCCGCCGCCCACTGCAACTGCTCGCCTCCGTCATCGCGTTCACCGACCCGCTGACCGGCCGGGAGCGCCACTTCGAGAGCCGTCGGACCCTCGCCGCCTGGTCCGACCCCCAGGGCTGGGAGAGCGGCGCCGAACGGGCCCCGGCGGACCGGTCGTAGGACCGCCCGTCGTCCTACGGCGAACGGCCGATCCGGTCCCGGTTCCGGCGGCCGATCCGCCGTCGGGGCGGCGGCGGGATGGTTGTCCCATGAACGCAGCAGAGCAGACCGCGAACGCCGTGCGGCGCACCGCGACCGCCGCAGTGGACACCGCCCCCGTCGCCCTGATCACCGGCGCCTCCCGAGGCCTCGGCCTGGCCCTCGCGCACGCCCTCGCCGCCGAGGGCTGGCAGCTGGTCATCACGGCCCGGGGCTCCTCCGAACTCGCCGCCGCCGAGGAGGCGTTGGCCGCCGTCACCAAGGTGGTCGCGCTGCCCGGCTCGGTCGTCGACGACGATCACCGGGCCCGCCTGGCCGAGGCCGCCGAATCGCTCGGCGGGGCGAGCCTCCTGGTCAACAACGCCGGCACGCTCAACGGCGCCGCGGCGCCGGACGCCGAGCCGCTGCCCCGGCTGGCCGACTACCCGCTGCCGGACCTCCTGGAGACCTTCGAGGTCAACGCTCTCGCCCCGATCGCTCTCACCCAGCTCGTCCTGCCCCAACTGCGCGCCCGCGCCGGCGCCGTCCTCAACATCAGCTCCGACGCGGCCGTGGAGGCCTATCCCGGCTGGGGCGGCTACGGTGCCAGCAAGGCCGCGCTCGACCACGCCACCGCCGTACTCGCCCGGGAGGAGCCGGAGTTGAAGGTCTGGGCGGTCGACCCGGGCAGCATGCGCACCCGGATGCTGCAGCAGGCCGGCCCGGGCGAGGACATCTCCGGCGAGCCGCTGCCCGAGGACGTCGCGCCCGTCCTGCTCGGACTGCTGCGCGAGGACGCGCCGTCCGGCCGCCACCGCGTCGAGGACCTCGCGGCCGACCGGGGTGGGCGATGACGGCCCTGACCGACCTCGGCCCGGAGCTCACCGTCCCGCCCGAACTCTCCGCGCGCGAGCCGGCCGAGGCCCGCGGCGGGGCCCGCGACGGGGTGCGGATGCTGGTCGGCCGGAAGGCCTCCGGCACCGTCGAGCACCGCCGCTTCACCGAGCTGCCCGAGGTGCTGCGCCCCGGCGACCTGCTGGTGGTCAACAACTCGGCGACCCTGCCGGCCGCCCTGCCCGGCCGACTCCCCGACGGCACGCCGGTCGCCCTGCACCTCTCCTCCGCCCAGCCGGACCGACGCGGCACCCACCTGGTGGAGTTGCGCAGGGCGGTGCCGGGTCGGGCGGCGGCCTACTACCCGCCGGAGGAGTCCCCGGCCCGTCCCGGTCTGCGGATCGGTCTGCCGGACGGCGCCGCCGCCGAGCTGACCGGATCGTTCACCGCCCGCCTCTGGTACGCCGAACTCTCCCTGCCGGTCCCGCTGTTGCGCTACCTGGAGCGGCACGGCCGGGCGATCCGGTACGGCTACACCGACCGCGACTGGCCGATCGAGGCGTACCAGACGGTCTTCGCGAGCGTCCCGGGCAGCAGCGAGATGCCCAGCGCCGCGCGGCCGTTCAGCCCCGAAGTGGTGGCCCGGCTGGCCGGCCGGGGCGTGCTGGTCGCGCCGGTCACCCTGCACACCGGCGTGGCCTCGCCGGAGGTGCACGAGGCCCCGTACGCCGAGCGCTTCCTCGTCCCGGCGGCCACCGCCCGGCTGGCCCGGCACGTCCGGGACGGCGGCGGCCGGGTGATCGCCGTCGGCACCACCGTGGTCCGTGCCCTCGAGTCGGCCGCAGGGCCGGACGGAACGCTCCAGGAGGCGGACGGCTGGACGGAGTTGGTGATCACCCCGGAGCGCGGGGTGCGCGCCGTGGACGGCCTGCTCACCGGTTGGCACGAGCCGCGGGCCTCGCACCTGCTGATGCTGGCCGCCGTCGCGGGCCGCCCGCTGCTGGCGGACTGCTACCGCGCCGCGGTCCGGAACCGGTACCTCTGGCACGAGTTCGGGGACGTCAACCTGCTGCTGCCGGACTGAGCGGCCCCGGCCGGCCGCGGTCGCGCCGGGCGTTCAGGCCAGCAGGGTCCGTGCCACGTGGTGGGTGTCCAGGTACTCGCGGACGGCGGTGATCAGCCCGTCCTCGACGGTGAACACCCCGAGGCAGTGGTTCTCGTAGGTGGTGCCGTTGGCGGCCTTGCCGACGGTGGTCCACTCGGCCACCGCCTGCGGGCCGTCGGCCAGGACGTTGGTCAGGGTGATGACCGGCAGGCCGTCGGCGGCGAACAGGGTGCCGACCTGGCCGAGGAAGTCGCCGAAGATCTCCTGCTTGCCCCGCCAGGTGCGGGACAGCGCGAGGCTGCCCGGGTAGGTCCAGGTGGCGTCCTCGGCGAACAGGGCGATCGCGGCGTCGCGTTCACCCGCGGCGATCAGGTTGACGTAGTCGGTGACGACGGTGCGGGCGTCGGGCTGCTGCATGATGGGCTCCTTCGGTGCCTCCGGTCGGGGCTCTCCCGCCGTGGCACCAGCAAAGCCCTGCGGCCGCCGGGGCGGCCAACAACCTCCGGCACGGGCCGACAACCTCCGGTTGTCCACCCAGGCCCCGCGCACCGGCGTGCCCCGCGGCGCCGGGCCACCCGGCTGCGGGTTCACCCGGGCCGCAGGTTCACGGGCCTGTGGGTTCGCAAGACTGCGGGTCGGGCGTGCGGGTTCACGGACCTGCGGCCCGGAGGTCAGGCGGTCGGGAAGCCCGGCGGCAGCTCCAGCTCGAACCAGACCACCTTGCCGTCCCGGGTCCGGCGGCTGCCCCAGCGGTGCGCCAGCTCGTTGACCAGGTGGATACCGCGGCCGCCCTCGTCCTCGGCCTGGGCGCGGCGGATCCGGGGCGTCCCGCTCTCCCGGTCGGCGACCTCCACGGTGAGCACGCGGTTGCAGTAGAGCCTCAGTTGGGTGGGCGAGCCGGCGTGCACCAGGGCGTTGGTGATCAGCTCGCTGGTGAGCAACTCGGCCCAGTCGACGAGTGCGGCCAGGCCCCAGGCGGTCAGCGTCTCGCGGGTGAAGCGGCGCGAGTGGGCCACCATCGCGCGGTCGCCGCTGAGCGGCAGGGTCGCGATCCGGTCCGCGCCGGGCGGGCGGACCTGCGCCATGATCAGGGCGATGTCGTCCTCGGGGGTGCGGCCGGTGAGCCTGGTCAGGACGGCGTCGCAGGTCTGCTCCAGGGTGGGACGCCGGTCCGCCACGGTGCGGCGCAGCAGGTCGAGGCCCTCGTCGAGGTCGCGGCCCCGGCGTTCGACCAGCCCGTCGGTGTAGAGCGTCAGGATGGCCTCCTCGGGGAGGGCGAACTCGACGCTCTCGAACGGCACTCCACCCACCCCGAGCGGTGCGCCGGGCGGCAGGTCGAGCAGCTGGGCGTTGCCCTCGGTGTCGGCGACCACGGGGGGCAGGTGGCCGGCGCAGGCGGCGGTGCAGCTGCGGTCGAGCGGGTCGTAGACCACGCACACGCAGGTCGCGAACTGCCCGTCGCCGAGTGCCGTGGTCGCCTCGTCCAGCCGGTACAGCACCCGCGCCGGTTCCAGGTCCAGGGTGACCAGGGTCCTGGCGACGGTGCGCAGTTGCCCCATGGTGGCGGCGGCGCGGATGCCGTGGCCCATCACGTCGCCGACGATCAGCGCGACCCGCCCGGCGGTGAGCGGCACCACGTCGAACCAGTCGCCGCCGACCTCGCTGACCACGCTGCTGGGCAGGTAGCGGTAGGCCAGTTCGAGGCCGATCGTGCGGTGGATCTCCTGCGGGAGCAGACTGCGTTGCAGGGTGAGCGCGGTGTCCCGCTCACGGCGGTAGAGCCGGCCGTTGTCGATCGCCAGCGCGGTGCGGGCGACCAGCTCCTCGGCCAGCGAGCGGTCCGCCGGGCCGAACGGCACCGGGTTGCGGGTGCGGACGAACTCCGCCCCGCCCAGCACCAGTCCGCGCGCCACCAGCGGCACCATCAGGTACGAGTGCACCCCGGCGTCCAGCCCCGGCTGCACCCGGTCGGGCGAGGCGACGATCCGGCGCAGCTCGTCCTCCGTCACGTCGGACACCAGGATGGAGCGCCGGGTGCGCAGGCTCTGCGCGTACACCTCGGCGGACTGCGAGGTCTCGCCGACCTGGTCGGCGGCCGCCGTCATGCTGCCGTCGTCGGCCGTCTCGCCGACCGCCACGGCCCGCATGAGCACCGAGCCGTCCCGCGGCACCGGCCCCGGCTCCTCGCCGCTGAGCACCGCGTCGCGCAGGTCGACGGTGACGAAGTCGGCGAAACGCGGTATCACCACCTCCACCAACTCCCGGGCGGTGCGGTGCAGATCGAGCGTGGTGCCGATCCGGTTGCTGGCCTCGTTCAGCAGGCCCAGCCGCTGCTGGGCGGCCCAGGCCTCGTCCAGCGCCCGCTGCCGGGCCGCGGCCGCGTCGCGCTCCCGGGTGAACAGCAGCGCGTTGTCGATCGACACCGCCGCCCGCACCGCCAGCTCCCCGGCCAGCGCGAGGTCCTCGTCCTGGTACGGGCGCTCCACCAGGGTGCGGTAGAAGCCCGCGACGCCGACCGCACTGCCGCGCGCGATCAGCGGCACGACCATGATGGAGCGCACGTTCTGCTCCCGCACGGCGGCGGTGCGCACCGGGTCGTCGGCGAACCAGGCCATGCCCTCCTCGTCCATCCGCGGCACCAGCACCGGCTTGCGGTGCGTGAGGCTCCACGCGTACGGCGAACCGGGCAGGAAGCGGTGCACCCCGCCGAGCCGGTCGATGGGCGCGAGGGTGGAGCCCTGGACGGAGTGGAAGGCGATCCGGCGCAGCAGCGCCGAACCGTCCGGTGCGGCGCGGGGCTCCCGCTCGCCCCGGACCAGCTCCTCCAACACCTCCACCACCACGGTGTCGGCCAGCCGGGGTGTCGCCACTTCGGCCAACTCCTGCGCGGTCCGGTCGATTTCGAGGGTGGTGCCGATCCGGGTGGAGGCCACGTTGACCAGCGCGAGCCGCTCCTGCGCGGCCTTCGCCTCGCGCAGCGCCTGCTGGCGGGCCAGGACCGTCTGGTGCTGGCGCAGGTACAGCCGGGCGTTGTCGATCGCGACGGCGGCGCGCGAGGCCAGCTCGTCCCCGAGCGTGATGTCGGCCTCGGCGAAGGACTCCCGCTCGCCGCGCCGCGAGTACACCACCATGCCGAGCGTCGTGCCCCGGGCCACCAGCGGGGTGATCCGCACCGAGCGCGGCCGGTCGCCCAGGAACGCCTGGCGGCGGCTCTCGGTGAGGCCCTCGCTCAGCGGAGCCAGCTCCCAGGACGGCACCACGGCCGTGCGCCCGGTGGTCAGCGCCCGGGCGTAGGGGGAGTCGGGCGGCAGCTCGTACACCGTGTCCACCGGCAGGGCCTCGGACGGGTACAGCGGGTCGGCGGTGGCCATCGCCAGCCGGCGCACCAGCTGGGGTGCGTGCGGGTCGAGCGGCTCGACGTTGCGGCCGGCCACCAGCGCCTCCAGGGCGAAGACCCCGCTGATGTCGGCGACCCTGGGCACCATCGCGTCGGCCAGCTCCCGGGCCGTCTGCCGCAGGTCCAGGGTGGTGCCGATCGAGGCGGTCGCGTCGACCAGCAGGGAGAGCCGCTCCTGCGCCCGGGCCGCCCGGGCGTCGGCCCGGTAGCGCTCCGTGATGTCGATGACGGTCGCGCTCACTCCGAGCACCCGCCCGGACCGGTCCACCAGCCGGAAGTAGGAGGCGGACCAGGCGTGGTCGTGGCCGCGGTTCCCCGGGATGCGGCCGTGCGAACGGAAGTCCACCACCGGCTCGCCGTGGGCCAGCACCTGGCGCATCACCGCTTCGGCCTCGGTGCCGTTGATCCCGGGCAACACCTCAGTCAGCCGGTGACCGAGGTGCTCCTCGGGCGACAGCCCGTTGGCCCTGGCCAGCGCCTCGTTCAGCCGGACGAAGCGCAGTTCCGGGTCGAAGACCGCCATCCCGACGGGGGACTGGGTGAAGAACCCGTCCAGCACCGCCAGATCCGCCTGGATCCGGTGCAGGGTGGTCACCTCGGAGGCCACGGCCAGTACCAGGGGCGCCCCGCCGGGCCCGCGGATCGGATGGGTCCGGAACTCCAGGTTCACCAGGTGCCCGTCCCGGTGCCGCACCGGGAACACCCCGGCCCAGCCGCGGCCCGCGAGGATCTGCCGGAACAGCTCCAGCACCTCGGGCCGCTCCTCGTCCGAGGTCAGCAGCTGCGCCGCCTTCCGGCCGACCGCCTCGTCCGCACGGTAACCGAGCAGTGCCTCGGCGTCGCTGCTCCAGTGCAGGATCCGCCCGTCGGCCTCGATCAGCGCCGTGGCGATCGGCACCATCAGCAGGGCGTCCTGCTGCGGCTCCCCCTGACGCTGCCCTTCGTCGTTCACCATGGCCAGAGATCCGCCCGGAGATCGTTCCCACCAGCCCTGCCATCGTCGCACGCGGCCCCCGGGCCCCGCTCCTCGTGGCGGCGGCGGCCGGTGCTGTCGTGCGTACCCCGGCGGGGCGGACGGCGCACGGCCGTCGGGCGCTCAGCGGCGGCTGGGGCCCTCGGAGCCAGGCCGGCGGCAGCGTCGGGCCGGCGCCAGCTCAAGGGGGCCGCGATGCCTGGGGGCCGAACCCGCCGCGCGCACCTGGCCACCTGCGGGCTCGCCGGGCCGCGCTCCTCGTGGCGGCGGCGGCCGGTGCTGTCGCGCGTACCCCGGCGGGGCGGACGGCGCACGGCCGGCGGGCGCTCAGCGGCGGCTGGGGCCCTCGGAGCAAGGCCGGCGGCAGCGTCAGGCCGCCGCCGGCTCAAGGGGGCCGCGATGCCTGGGATTCGGTGGAGGAGCCGCGGGCCCCGGCGAGCCCGCCGTCGACCGGCTCGCCGAACCCGCCGCGTGCACCTGGCCACCTGCGGGCTTGCCGGGCCCCACCGGGACCGCGGGCTCTGCGGAGGGCGCCCGGCCCAGGGGACCGTCGGCGAGTCGGCTCCGGACAGCGCCGACGCGGAAGCCGCCCTGCGGCGAGGGACCAAGGCGGACCCCGCCGTCCGCCCCACCGGACGGCGGGACCCGGCTGTGCCAGGCAGGGTGCCCCCGGAGGTCACCGAAGGTCAGCGGCGTCGCCGGGTGTCACCGCCTGGCTGTGTGGTCCAGGGCCGGGGCGGCGGGCTCCTGCCCGGCGCGGGCGTGCGTCACCTCGCGGGTGCGGGACTCCGCTCGGCGGGCCGCCAGGGCCAGCGCCGCGCCGAGGAGGCAGAGGGCGGCGGCGACCAGGACGGCGCGGTCGGTGCCCGTCGCCAGGGCGCGCGCGGCCGGCTCGGAGCCCGGGCCGGCCGCCCGGGCGGAGCCGGCGACGCCGATCGTGACGGCCACGCCCAGGGCCGAACCGAAGGTAGCGGGCGGTGCTGTTGGCGCCCGAGCCCATGGCCGCGCGACGGGCCGGGACGCTGCTGACCGCCAGGCGGGCGAGGGCGGCGTTGAGGACGCCGCTGCCGATCCCCGCCACCGCCAGGCCCGGCGCCAGCCGGAGCCAGGAGGAGCCGGGAGTGAGCCCGTACAGTCCGGCTTCACCCAGGCCGCAGACCAGCAGGCCGAGGGCGACCAGGGTGGCGGCCGACAGGTGCGTCGCCAGTCGGCGGGCCTGGAGGGCGGAGAGCACCGACAGGCCCGACCACAGCGCCAGGACGCCCGCCGCCGCCGGCCCGGATAGGCCGAGCACGCCCTGCAGCAGGGTGGGCAGGTAGCTCATGAAGCCGACCAGCGAGAGCCCCGTGAACAGGGCCCCGCCCGTCGCGGCGACGAAGCCGGGGCTGCGGAACAGCGCGAGGTCGAGCATCGGCTCGCGGCCCCTCGCCTCGACCGCGGCGAAGGCCGCGAGCAGCAGCACCCCGCCCGCGAGCAGTGCCACCACCACCGGCCGGCCCCAGCCGCCGCGGCCCTCGGCCAGTCCGGCGATCAGCAGGGACGTCCCGGCGGCCAGGGTCAGCACGCCGTACGGGTCGAGCGCGTGCGGCCGGTCGGCCTTCGACTCGGTGAGGTACCCGGCGGCGCAGACGGCCACGGCGGCGGAGACCAGCGCGAGTCCGCCGCCGACGGCGCGCCAGCCGGCCCACTGCTGGACGAGCGCGCCGTAGAGCGGTCCCACCGCGATGCCGAGGCCGACGGCCGCGCCCCAGATCCCGAGGGCGCGGACCCTGGCCGGGCCCGGCGGGTGGGCGTGGCTGATCAGGCCGAGGGCGGGGGCCAGGACGGCGGCGGAGGCGATGCCGAGCAGCACCCTGGCGGCCAGGTAGACGGCGCCGCCGGGGGCGAGCGCGGCCAGGGCTTCGGCGGCGGCGAACAGTGCCGTACCGAGGGTGAAGACCCGCTTGCGACCGTGGTCGTCGGCGGCGCTGCCGGCGGTGAGCAGCAGCGCCGAGACGCCGACCAGCGTGCCGGTGAGGATCCAGGGACGACCGGAAGCCCCCAGGTGAGCGGCCTGCGCGGTGGCGGCGAGCGAGGCGGTGGGGGCGGTGTAGGCGACGGTGACCAGTGCGGTCGCCGTCGCCGTGACGGCCAGGGTGGCCCCGGGCCGGACGGGAGCTGCGGCGGGGGCGGGTGCGACGGAGTCGCGGATCGGTGCGGGGGGCATGGGTGTTCCCTCCGGTGTGCGGACCCGTGGGTAGGGGCGCTTCGGTCTGGTGAATGAACCATTGCTCTCTCCGGCACGCTATCACTGGAAGTCTGTTCATTGAACCCACCGGGGGAGTGGACTAGGCTGGCCCGCATGGCGCTGGGAACGGACTACGAATCGCAGGACTGCGCACTGGCCCGCGCGCTCGAGGTGGTCGGCGAGCGCTGGAGCCTGCTGATCGTGCGCGACGCCTTCTACGGCGTGCAGCGGTTCAACGATTTCCTCCTCCACCTGGGCATCCCCCGCGCCGTCCTCACCGCCCGCCTGAACGCCCTGGTCGCCGCCGGGGTGCTGCGCAAGGAGCCGTACCAGCAGGCGCCGTTGCGCCACGGCTATCTGCTCACCGAGGTGGGCCTCGAACTCTGGGGCCCGCTCTACCAGTTGAGCCGCTGGGGCGGCCGACACGCCACGGAGGGCGGCCCGCACCACCTGTTCGCCCACACGCCCTGCGGCACCGACCTGGACTTCCTCGGCGCGTGCCCGCACTGCGGTGGCGGGCCCGTCCCGCCGGCCGAGGTCACGATGCGACCCAACCCCGTCCGCATCGCCGGCCGCCGCGACGACCCGGTCTCCCTCGCCCTGGCGCGCCCGCACCCGCTGCTCGAACCGATCGCCTCGGCGGCGGCGGCCTGACGCTTCGCTCAACCCGCCGTCGCGAAGTCCTGCTGCAGCCTGCGCAGCAGTGCCGTCCCCGCCGGGTCCACCGACCGGCAGCTGTTGGCCAGGATCGCCACCCCCACCTGCTTGTCCGGATCGAACGCGACGAAGGAAGCGAACCCGCCCGTACCTCCGTTGTGCCACAGCTGGAGGTGGCCGCCCTGCTGGGCGTGCAGCCGGTGCCCCAGCCAGCCGAGGTGTGCCCAGGCGAACGCGTTGACCCGGTGCCGAGTGGCGCGGGTGGTGATGATCGCGGGCGCCAGCGGGCCGTCCGGCTCGCGTTCGGCGGACAGCTGGGCCCGCAGGAGTATCGAGAGATCGGCGGCCGTGGACAGGAGCCCGCCCATGCCCGGTATCGCCGCCAGGTCCCAGTGCGGCACCGGCTCCCCGCTCGCCGAGTGCCCGACCGCCAGGCGCTCGGACTGCTCCGCAGCCGGCCGCAGGCAGGTGTCCACCAGGCCGAGCGGTCCGCAGACCTCGCGCGCCACCAGCTCCCCGTACTCGGCGCCGGCCCGCCGGGCCAGGGCCAGCCCGAGCAGCCCGACACCGAGGTTGGAGTACCGGAAGCCGCGGCCGGGCACGGCTCGCAGGCGCGTCCTGGCGAGCCCCGCCAACACCGCCTCGGCGGTGCAACCCGCATAGGGATCAGGCTTGTTGGGCCTGAGGAGCGCCCGTATCGCCATGCCCCTCGGCAGCCGGGGCAGCCCCGAGGTGTGGGTGGCGAGGTGCCGCAGGGTGATCGGCACGCCGCCCCGTGCCGGGACCACCGCGCCCTCGCCGAGTACGTCCGCGAGCGGCTCGTCGAGTCGCACCGAGTCGTCGAGTATCAGCCGCGCGAGCAGGAGCGAGGTGAACACCTTGGTGACGGAACCGATTTCGAACAGGGTGCGCGGCCCGGGCGCACCTCCGCCCGGGCCGGTCCGCCCGGCGCCGTGGAACTCCACGGCGCCGTCGGCCAGCCCGGCGACCACGGCGCCGACGGTCTGGCCCGCGAGCCGGTCTGCGGTCTGGTGTACGAGGCTGGCGAGATCTTCCATGGCTGTGAGCCTAGGCCCCCTCGACCTGCGAACTCGTCCACCCCGAAGTGGATTTCACGCCCCTTCCGCTGCTTCCGGGGGTGTACGCGGCGCTACTCTCCGCGTCGTACCGCACCCGCAGCGTGATGCCCTCACCGGTGGCTACGCCGCGGCGAGCGCCGCCCGCAGCCGGGCCGCTACCTCCGCCGCCCCGGCCTCGTCCGGGTACTTCCCCCGCGGCCAGAAGAACCCGCGCAGCCCGTCCTTCGGGTTGCGCGGCACCACGTGGACGTGCAGGTGGGGCACCGACTGGCTGATCCGGTTGTTCGCCGCCACGAAGCTGCCCGCCGCGCCCATGCCCCGCTCGACGGCAGCCGCCACCCGCTGCACCCGCAGGAAGAAGGGGCCGACCTCGGCGGGCGGCAGGTCCGCCAAGGTCCGGTGGTGGGCGCGCGGCACCACCAGCACGTGGCCGGGGAAGAGCGGGCGCCGGTCCAGGAAGGCCACCGCCGCCTCGTCGTCGAGCACCAGGTGCGCCGGCTCCTCGCCCGCCACCACCGCACAGAACACGCAGTCCATCCGTCCATTCAAACGAGCGCCGGCGGCCCCGGCACCCCCGCGGCCCCCCGCAGGCCGGACGTCACCCGTCCGGCCGCCGAGCAGCTGCGCCCGCCCCCGGGCCCCCCCGCAGCCGGCCCGCCCGGCCCCGCTCACACCGGTGCGCCCGGCCCCCGCCGCCGGGCGCACCCCCGTCCGCTCCTCGTACCGGGTGCACCCGCTACTCGTACCGGTACAGCAGCGCTTCCCGCTCGGTCTGCTCGATCGCCTCGATGGACAGCGACTCGTCCCGCAGGTGCGAAAGCGTGACCTGCGCCGAACTCGGCTGCGCGTCCGCGGCCAACCAGGCCTCCGGCTTCCACGCCGATCCGCGCATCAGCGCCTTCGGGCAGTGCGCGTACACCTCCTCCACCGCCACCACGATCGCGCTGCGCGGCGGCTTGCCGACCGCCGTCAGCCGGCCCAGCAGCTCCGGATCGGTGGAGACGCAGGCCCGCCCGTTGACCCGCAGCGTGGTGTCCCGGCCGGGCACGACGAAGAGCAACCCGACCCGGCCGGTCTCGAGGATGTTGTGCAGCGTGTCCAAACGCTTGTTGCCGGTGGCGTCCGGGATGGCCAGCGTGTACTCGTCGAGCACCGAGACCAGCCCGGCAGGCCCCCCGCGCGGCGAGACGTCGCAGCGGCCGGCGGCGTCGGAACTGGCGACGAACACCAGCGAGGAGCAGGCGATCAGTTGCTGCGCCACGTCGTGCAGGCGGTCCACCTGCTTGCGGAGCGCGTGCTCGCCCGGCTGCTCGTAGACCTCCCGCAGCTGGGCCGGGTCGGTGAGGGCTCCGGCGCTGAGGGCGGCGAAGAGCTCGCTCGGCCCGCGCGGGGCGGGGGTTGACGGTGCGGCAGCATCCGGTGTGATGGTCATGCCGGGAATCTACGGGAACCCGGGGCGGCCGAGCCGGGCGCTCCCCGCCGCGGCCGCGTCCGCTCGGTCGGGAAAGAGCCGCCGCCCCCTCCCCACCAGCGGTTTTCCGCTGATAATGGGGCCAGGGAGTCCAGCCAGCCGGAGGTGGTGGCCGTGATCGTCAGAATCTGGGCCGGGCAGGTCGTCGCCGATCGCTTCGAGGAGTTCTGCGCCCACCTGACCAGCCAGGTGATCCCGCAGCTGGGGCGTACGGACGGCTGCCTCGGCGGCGAGCTGCTGCACTCGGTGGCCGAGGACGGGCACCGGGTGCTCGTGGTGAGTCGTTGGCGCGACGAGGACGCCCTGCGCGGGTACGCCGGGCCGATGTGGCGGATCCGGCCGATCTGGTCGGAGGGTGAACTGCGCTACCTCGCGCACCCCCCGTCGGTGACCCACTTCACGCCGATCACCGCCCCCGCCCCCCTCTGAACCACCGGCCCGCTCCGGTGCCGCGTGCCGCCGCCCACCCCGGCCGAGCCGCCGGTCGCCGGGCCGCCGAGCCGCCCGGCCGCGGCGGCCGGCACCGGCGAAGGCCCACTGCAAAAGCCGGCATCAACGAAGGCGCCCACCAACCAAGGCCCCCACCAACGAAGGCCCCCACCGGCGAGGCCTCCGAGGAAGGCCCGCGGAAGGCCTCCGAGGGAGGCCCGCGCCGACGAAGGCCCGCGCCGGCCTGCACCGACACCAACCGCTACACCGACAGCGGCACCGGGTGGATCTCGTCCGCCGGGTGCCCGCTGCGGGTGTGGACCCGCTGCACCGCTTCCTTGCTCGGCGCCTCGGACAGGCAGTACACCGTCCCCGACTCCGGGTCGCCCCACGCCTGCTCGAAGTGGACGCCTTCCTCGCCCTCGATCGCCAGGTCGGCCGCGTGGGCCGCCCTGAGCTGCTCCGCCGTGATGCTGCCCATCCCGTGGTGGACGTCCATGAACTTGGCCATCGAGCTCGCCTCCGCACGTTCGGCCCCTCCACCAGCCTCACCCTCGGCCCTCGACGGCGCCACCAGGCGGCCCGCCCCGGTCCCCGCCGGAGGCGCCGGAAGCCGCCGCGCGGCACGACACGAAGCAGCACGGGCGGCACGACGACGCAGCACGGACCGGCGGGGCCGCGAGCAGCGCCCGCCGCCCCGCCGCGCATTCCCCGCCCCGCCGTGAAACAGGCCACAGTGGAAGGCTCTCCCTGGGCCCGCACCGCTCGTGGCAGAATGACGTCAACAGCAGTGACGTTCAGCGCACTCCGGGGTCGGTGAAAATCCGAACCGGCGGTTACAGTCCGCGACCCGTCCGCAGCCAGCGGCCGGTTGACCAGGTGAAATTCCTGGACCGACGGTTAAAGTCCGGATGGGAGGCGTGCGCGGGCGGACGAAGAGCAGTATCCGTGGTCCACCGGAGCCGGTCGAGAGCCGGACGGACCGCGGCCAGGTGAACGGCGGGAGCGGTGGCTCCCGGGTCGGGTGAGCGATCTCCCGGCGGCTCCGGCACCCCGGCGACGGGTCGTGCCTCCGGGTCCGCACACCGTTGCCCGTCCGTGTCATCTCCCCCTGCCGCCCCGGAGTCCGCGCCCCAAGCGCGAGGAGACCCGGGTGTTCACCGGCATCATCGAAGAGCTCGGCGAGGTCGTGTCGATCGAGGAGATCGGCGACTCCTCGCGAATCCGCCTGCGTGGCCCGGTGGTCCGGTCCGGTGCGCGGCACGGCGACTCCATCGCGGTCAACGGCGTCTGTCTGACCGTCGTCGACAGCCCGGAGCAACTGGCCGCCGAGACCGGTGAGTTCAGTGCCGACGTGATGGCCGAGACGCTGCACCGGTCCAGCCTGGGCGAGCTGAAGCCCGGTTCCCGGGTCAACCTGGAGCGCGCCATGGCGCTCGGTGCCCGCCTCGGCGGCCACCTGGTGCAGGGCCATGTCGACGCGACCGGGCGGCTGTTGGCGCGCGAGCCCGGCGAGCGGGACGCGAACGGTGACCTGCGCTGGGAGGTCCTGCGCTTCTCGCTGCCGGAGTCGATCTCCCGCTACCTGGTGGAGAAGGGCTCGATCACGGTCGACGGGGTCAGCCTCACCGTCGTGGAGGCCGCCCGCGACAGCTTCACCGTGAGCCTCATCCCGGCGACCCTCGCGCTGACCACGCTCGGTGCCAAGGCGATCGGCGAGAGCGTCAACCTGGAGGTGGACGTGCTCGCCAAGTACGTGGAGCGCCTGCTCGAGTCGCGCGCGCTGCCCAACCTCCCGGCCCTGCCCGCCCTCCCGGCGCTGCCCGACCAGCCGGGCATGGCCGACCTCCCGGCCACGCCCGGGGTTCCCACCCTGCCCGACCTCGCCGACGTCCCGGGGGAGTCCAAGTGAGCTGGCTCAGCGGAGAAGCGTTCACCGTCCTCGGTGAACACGTGAAGTGGGCCGACATGATCGGCAACCTGCTCGGCTTCGGCGGCCTGGCGCTCGGCTGGCGCCGCTCGGTGTGGAGCTGGCCGGTCCAACTCCTGTCCGGCGCCGTGCTGATCGCCGCCTACCTGGGGGGCCACGTCCCCGGCCTGATCGGCAAGCAGCTGATCGTCATCGCCACCGCCGCCTGGGGCTGGGCCCAGTGGCGGCGCGGCCGCCGGGACGGCGGCACCATCGCCGTACGGTTCGCCAGCTGGCCCGAGCGGGCCGCCCTGGTGGCCGGCACCGCGGCCGGCACCGTCGCCCTGGCGACGCTGTTCACCGCCTACCCCAGCCTGTCCTGGAGCCCCTGGTCGGACGCCTACATCTTCGTCGGCACGCTCGCCGCGATGGTCGCCCAGGCGCGCGGGTGGCTGGAGTTCTGGTTCGCCTGGATCGCCGTCGACGTGGTCGGCGTCCCGTTGGCCTTCAACAGCGGTTACTCCTTCTCCGGCCTCACCTACTCCGTCTACTTCGTCCTGGTGCTGCTCGGCCTGCGCTCCTGGTGGCTGAGCACCCGTGAGTCGCGAGCCACGTCCACCAACGTCCCGCAGGGAGTCACGGCATGACCGAGAACCGCATGACCGAGCACCGGACCCTCGAGAGCGGCGCCGACGACGAGTTGGTCCTCGACCCCGTCGAGCGGGCGATCGCCGACATCGCACTCGGTCGCGCGGTGATCGTCGTCGACGACGAGGACCGCGAGAACGAGGGCGACATCGTCTTCGCCGCCTCCGCCGCCACCCCCGAGCTGATGGCCTTCACCATCCGCTACAGCTCCGGCGTGATCTGCGCGCCGATGACCGGCGACGAGCTGGACCGCCTCAAGCTCCCGCCGATGACCCAGGTCAACGAGGACCGCAAGGGCACCGCCTACACCGTCTCGGTGGACGCCCACGAGGGCGTCGACACCGGCATCTCCGCCGCCGACCGGGCCCGTACGGTACGGCTGCTCTCCTCGCCCGGCACCGAGCCCGGTGACCTCACCCGCCCCGGGCACGTGTTCCCGCTGCGCGCCGTCGAGGGCGGCGTGCTGGTGCGTCCCGGCCACACCGAGGCCGCCGTCGACCTGGCCCGGCTGGCCGGGCTGGCGCCGGCCGGTGCGATCGCCGAGGTGGTCAACGACGACGGCACCATGGCCCGACTGCCCGAGCTGGTCGCCTTCGCCCGCGAGCACGGCCTCGCGATCATTTCCATCGAGGACCTGATCGCGTACCGCCGTCGCACCGAGCTGCACGTCGACCGGGCCGCCGTCACCGCGCTGCCCACCGCCCACGGCGCGTTCACCGCGGTCGGTTACAAGGGGACCATCGACGGCGTCGAGCACCTCGCCCTGGTGGCCGGCGGCCTCGACGCGGACGGGCAGCTGCCGGACGGCGAGGACGTCCTGGTGCGGATCCACTCCGAGTGCCTGACCGGGGACGTCTTCGGCTCGCTGCGCTGCGACTGCGGCCCGCAGCTGGAGGCCTCGCTCCGGCGGGTCGCCGAGGCCGGCCGCGGCGTGGTGCTCTACCTGCGCGGCCACGAGGGCCGGGGGATCGGCCTGGCCCACAAGCTGCGCGCGTACGAGCTCCAGGAGCAGGGCCGCGACACCGTCGACGCCAACCTGGACCTCGGGCTGCCCGCCGACGCCCGCGACTACAGCATCGCGGCGCAGATGCTGGTGGACCTCGGGGTCCGCTCGCTCAGCCTGCTGACCAACAACCCGCAGAAGCAGACCGCGCTCACCGAGCACGGCCTCAAGGTCAAGGGGCGCGAAGCCGTCGAGATCGCGCCGGGTGAGCACAACCTGCGCTACCTGCGCACCAAGCGCGACCGGATGGGCCACGACCTGCCCGGCCTGGGCTCCTGACCCGCGCGGCCCACGCCGCCCACCCCACCGCGACCCACCCCACCGCGACCCCTCAGGCCGCGGTCCACCCCACTGCGGCCCACCCGACTGCGGCCCACCCCACCGTGACCCACCCACCGCGACCCACCCCACCGCGACCCACCCCACCGCGACCCACCCCACCGCGACCCACCCCGCTCCACCCCACCGAGACCCACCCCGCTCCACCCCACCGAGACCCACCCCACCGCGACCCACCCCGCTCCACCCCACCGAGACCCAGCACACCGAGGAATGGAAGTAACGACATGAGCGGCCACGGAGCCCCCGAGCTGACCATCGACGGCGCCGCCGACCTCAAGGTCGCCGTCGTCGCGGCCCAGTGGCACGACAAGGTGATGAACGGCCTCCTCGACGGCGCCCACCGCGCCCTGAAGGAACTGGGCGTCTCCGAGCCGACCGTGCTGCGCGTCCCGGGCACCTTCGAGCTGCCGGTCGCCGCCAAGCGCCTCGCCGAGCGCGGCTACGACGCCGTGGTCGCCCTCGGCGTGGTGATCCGCGGCGGCACCCCGCACTTCGACTACGTCTGCCAGGCGGCCACCGTCGGCCTCACCCAGGTCAGCGTCGACACCGGCGTTCCGGTCGGCTTCGGCGTGCTGACCTGCGACAACGAGGAGCAGGCGGTGGACCGGGCCGGCCTGCCGGGCTCCGCCGAGGACAAGGGCCACGAGGCCGTCACCGCCGCCGTCGCCACCGCCGCGGTGCTGCGCGCCGCGCGCTGACCAGGCCAGGTACGGCCCCGGACCGCGGACGTCCACCCGACCGTCCACGGTCCGGGACCGTTTACCGTCCGTGCGCCCGCACGCCGTATGGTGGGCCCATCATGGCTTCGAAGACATTCGAGGAGCTCTTCGCCGAGCTCCAGCAGAAGGCCGCCACCGGCGACCCCTCGTCCTCCCGCACCGCACAGCTCGTCCAGCAGGGCGTCCATGCGATCGGCAAGAAGGTCGTCGAGGAGGCCGCCGAGGTCTGGATGGCCGCCGAGTTCCAGTCGGACGAGCAGACGGCGGAGGAGATCTCGCAGCTCCTCTACCACCTTCAGGTGATGATGATCGCCCGTGGGCTGACGCTCGACGACGTCTACAAGTACCTCTGACGCCCCCCGCATCCCCCTTCTGCTCCAGAGCACACCTCCGGCGCCGGCAGACGCCGCCCCGGCACCCCCTCCCGACAGGTAAGGAAGCAACCTCCCATGCTGCGCATCGCCGTCCCCAACAAGGGTTCTCTCTCGGGTCCCGCGGCGGAGATGCTGCATGAGGCCGGCTACCGCCAGCGGAAGGACCCCAAGGAGCTCGTGCTCGTCGACCCGAACAACGAGGTCGAGTTCTTCTTCCTGCGCCCCCGCGACATCGCCGTCTACGTCGGCTCCGGTCGCCTCGACGTCGGCATCACCGGCCGTGACCTGCTGCTGGACTCGCACTCCAACGCGGAGGAGGTGCTCGCCCTCGGCTTCGCCGGGTCGACCTTCCGCTTCGCCCGCCCCGAGGGCGTCGACGTCGAGGACGTGAAGGGCCTGGAGGGCCTGCGGATCGCGACCTCCTACACCGGCCTGGTCGAGCAGCACCTGGCCGACCACGGCGTGAAGGCGACGGTCACCAAGCTGGACGGCGCCGTCGAGACCGCGGTGCAGCTGGGTGTCGCCGACGTGATCGCCGACGTGGTGGAGACCGGAACCAGCTTGCGCAACGCGGGCCTGGAGGTCTTCGGCGAGCCGATCCTGGTCTCGGACGCCGTGGTGATCCGCCCCAAGGGCGCGGGCGAGGACCCGCGGGTGGAGCAGTTCCTGCGCCGCCTCCAGGGCGTCCTGGTGGCCCGGCGCTACGTGCTGATGGACTACGACATCCGCGCCGAGAAGGTCGGCGCCGCCGTGGCGCTCACCCCCGGCCTGGAGTCGCCGACGGTCTCCCCGCTGCACACCGAGGGCTGGGTGGCCGTCCGTTCGATGGTGCTCCGCAAGGAGGCCCAGCAGATCATGGACGACCTCTGGGGCATCGGCGCCCGCGCCATCCTGGTCACCAACATCCACGCCTGCCGCCTCTGACCACCTCGCCCGGGACGTCCGCGAGGACGACCCGGGCCACCGGTCCGTCGGTTCGCGGGTAAAGGACGGTTCAATGGGGCGGGACGCCGACCGGCGTCCCGCCCTCCGCCGTAGCCGGCCCGCCCCTTCGTCGTAGCAGCCCGCGCGCCGTCGGCCCCAGCAGCCGCGCCGCCGCCAGAACCACCGGAGATCCACGTGTCCACGCCGTCCGTCGAGTTCCCCGTCACCTGGGCGCCCCGCCGCACCCGCGCGGTCCTGCTGCCGGTCTGCGTCGCGCTGGTGGCGCTGTTCGCCGTGCTGGCCGTCCTGCTCCCGGCGAACTGGCAGCTCAACGACCGGATCATGATGGTCGCCAGCGGTGTGTTCTTCGCCTGTGCGGGCCTGATGCTGGCCCGCCCGCGGGTGCGCGCGGACGCCGAGGGCGTGACGGTGGTCAACTTCGTCCGCAGCCGCCGGCTCGCCTGGGCGGAGATCGTCCGGGTCAACTTCCGCCAGGGCGACCCGTGGGCCACCCTCGACCTTGCCGACGGCACCTCCCTCGCGGCGGTCGGCATCCAGTCCGGGGTCGGCAGGGCGCAGGCCATCGCGGACGCCCGCGCGCTGCGCGACCTGGTCGAGCGGCACGCCCAGGTCTGAGCGGCCGCCCGACCGCCCGGGCGGTGCGTGCCCGAACACGCTTCCTACCGCCGCCCCGCTATGGTCTACGCTGGTAAAAGCGGGGCAAAGACTCCCACCCCGCCTGAGAACGAGACCGACCTGACTCGAGCCGACCCGACTCGAGCCGACCTGAGGAGTGACTCTCCCCCTCGATGGACGATCCGTCCGGTAGTACCTGCGCCGCCTCGCTTCCGACCCCCGGAAGGCAGGCGGCACTGTGATCACCGCCTGGCTGCTGTTGGGCGCAGCCCTCCTCCTGATCCTCGCCAACGGCCTCTTCGTGGCCGCCGAGTTCGCCTTCGTGACCGCCGACCGCGGCGCGGTGGAACGGTCCGCCGAGGCCGGCGACGCCAAGTCCGGCCGGGTCTCCAGGGCCCTGCGGCACCTCTCCTTCGAGCTCTCCGGTGCCCAACTGGGCATCACCGTCACCTCGCTGGTGGTCGGCATGCTCGCCGAGCCGGCCCTTTCGACCCTGCTGCGGCCCGTGATGTCGGGCATCGGCGTGCCCGACTCGGCCGCGCGCGGCGCCGCCGTCGTGGTCGGCATGGTGCTGGCCACCGTCGTCCAGATGGTGATCGGCGAGCTGGTGCCGAAGAACTGGGCGATCTCCCGCCCGCTCCAGGTGGCCCGTGCGGTCGCCGCGCCGCACATGGCGTTCTCCTTCGCCTGCCGCCCGCTGATCCGCTTCCTGAACGGCGCCGCCGACCGGACCGTCCGGGCCTTCGGCGTCGAGCCGCAGGAGGAGCTGGAGCACGCCCGCACCCCGGCCGAACTGGTCTCGCTGGCCCGCCACTCGGCGAAGGCCGGCGCGATAGACGAGGAGTCGGCGACCCTGTTCGTCCGCACCCTGGGCCTCGGCGAGCTGACCGCGCAGTCGGTGATGACCCCGCGCGTGGACGTCTCCGCCCTGCAGCGCGACGCCACCGCCTCCGACGTCATCAACCTGACCCGGGCCACCGGCCTGTCCCGCTTCCCGGTGTACGCCGACAGCCTGGACGAGGTCACCGGCATCGTGACGCTCAAGGACGCGCTGGCCGTCCCGGCCGTCCGACGCGCCCAGGTGCCGGTCGGCGAGCTGGCCTCGGCGCCACTGCTGGTGCCCGAGACCCTGCCCGCCGAGCGGCTGCTCGACCGACTGCGCCGCCTCCAGCCGATGGCCATCGTGGTCGACGAGTACGGCGGCACCGCCGGCGTCGTCACCGTGGAGGACATCGTCGAGGAGATCGTCGGCGAGGTGCAGGACGAGCACGACCCGGCCGACCGCCCGGAGCTGGTCCCGCTGCCGTCCGCCGATGGCCTGCCCGCCTGGGAGGCGGACGGCCGCGCCCGGATCGACCAGCTGGAGGCCATCGGCCTGAGCGCGCCGGACGGTCCGTACGAGACCCTCGCCGGCCTGGTGGCCGACCTGCTCGGCAAGCTCCCCGAGGTGGGCGAGCAGGCCGAGCTGCCCGGCTGGCGGTTCACCGTGACCGGTGTCGACCGGCACCGCACCAGCCAGGTCCGGGTGGAGCGCACCTCCGCGCCCGCGCTGTTCGGCGAGGACGAGGAGGGCCTCCGATGACCGTGCTCCAACTGGCCCTCGCGCTCCTGCTGCTGCTCGGCAACGCGTTCTTCGTCGGTGCGGAGTTCGCCGTGGTGTCGGTGCGCCGCAGCCAGATCGAGCCGCTGGCCGAGGCCGGGCACAAGCGCGCCCGCACCGTGCTGCACGCGCTGTCCAACGTCTCCGCGATGCTGGCCGCGGCCCAGCTCGGCATCACCGTCTGCTCGCTGGGCCTCGGTGCGCTCGCCGAGCCGACGATCGCCGCGCTGCTGGAGGGCCCGTTCCACGCGATCGGCGTCCCGTCCGGCCTGATGCACCCGCTCTCGTACGGGATCTCGCTGGCGCTGGTGGTCTTCCTGCACATGGTGATGGGCGAGATGGTGCCCAAGAACATGGCCATGGCGGGCCCGGAGAAGGCCGCGCTGTGGCTGGGCCCGCCGCTGGACCGGCTGGCCCGCTGGCTCACCCCGGTGATCCGGCTGCTGAACGCCTTCGCCAACGGGGTGCTCAGGCTCTTCCGGGTCGAGCCGAAGGACGAGGTCGAGTCGGTCTTCACCACCGAGCAGCTGATGTACCTGCTGGTCGACTCCCGGGACGCCGGACTGCTCGACGAGGACCGCCAGGAGCGGCTGGAGGACGCCCTGGAGATGGGCCGGCGCCCGGTCACCGACGTGCTGCTGCGGCCCGAGGAACTGGTCACCGTGGACACCAAGGTGACCGCCGCCGAGATCGAGGAACTGGCCCTGCGCACCGGCTTCTCGCGCTTCCCGGTCACCGACGGCGACCCGGCCGGCCACGGCTACCTCGGCTACCTCCACCTGAAGGACATCCTCGACGTGGAGGACTCCTCGGCGCCCGTCCCGGCCCGCCTGTGGCGGCCGATCACGGTGCTGCGCGGCACCCTCCCGCTGGACGACGCCCTCGGCGCGATGCGCCGGGCGGCCTGCCACCTGGCCGCCGTGCTGGACCAGGACGGCCGGACGATCGGCGCGGTCATGCTGGAGGACGTGCTGGAGGAACTGGTCGGCGAGATGCACGACCCCGACCACCGCGCCGCCGGCCGGCCGTCCCCGTAGCGGTCACCGGCGTCCCCGGCAGTCCCCGCCCCGGGCGGCGGCCTCCGCGGTCGCAGCGCCGGGCGGCGGTCCCCGCGGGCTGCCGAGGGCGTGTCCGCTCGTGGCGATTCTGCCCACAGCATGCGGCGCTTCCCAAGCCGGCCACTCTCGGAGCAGGGTGGCCGGCATGAGACTCCTGCTGCTGGGTGGAACGAAGTTCGTCGGGCGCGCCGTCGCCGAGGAGGCCGTGGCCAGGGGCTGGGAGGTGACGGCCCTCAACCGCGGCACCCGGCCGGCGCCCGAGGGCGTGCGGCTGCTGGTGGGCGACCGTACGGCCGAGGACGGCCTCGCGGCGCTCGCGGCGGGGGAGTGGGACGCCGTGGTGGACACCTGGTCCTGGGCGCCGGCGGCGGTGCGCGACAGCGCCCGGGCGCTGAACGGCAGGGTCGGCCACTACGCGTACGTCTCCAGCCGGTCGGTGTACGACGCCCCGCTGCGCGCCGGAGCGGACGAGACGGCGCCGGTCGTCGCCTCCTCCCCGGACCTGACCGGCGAGGTGCCCTACGCCGAGGCCAAGCGCGGCGCCGAACTGGCGCTGGAAGCCGAGTACGGCGGCCGCGCGCTGCTGGTCAGGGCCGGGCTGATCCTCGGCCCGTACGAGGACATCGGCCGGCTGCCCTGGTGGCTGAACCGGATCGCCCGCGGCGGCCCGGTGCTCGCCCCCGGCCCGCGTGACACCGCGGTGCAGTACATCGACGTGCGCGACCTCGCGGTCTGGACCCTGGACGCGGTGGCGGCCGGGCTGGGGGGCCCGTACAACGTGGTCAGCCCGGCCGGCCACACCACCATGGGCGAGCTGCTGACGGCCTGCGTGCGGGCCACCGGTTCGGACGCCGAGCTGCGCTGGACCGACCCGGAGCGGATCCTCGCGGCGGGCATCGAGCCGTGGACCGAGCTGCCGATCTGGCTGGCGCCCGGCGAGCTGCGCGACTTCGTGCACGGCGCCTCGGTCGCCCGGGCGGTGGACGCCGGACTGCGCTGCCGCCCGGTCGCCGAGACGGTCGAGTCCACCTGGGCGTGGCTGCGGTCGATCGGGGGCGTCGCCCCGCAGCGCGCCGACCGGCCGGCCGTCGGGCTCGACCCGGCACGCGAGGCGGATCTGCTCCGGGAGCCGGACCCGCGGTAGCCCTCGGCGACACTCCGGCCCCGGCGACGCCTCAGCTCCCGCGACACTCCAGCCCCAAGAGCGCCCGCCCGGCCGCGACCCGGCCAGGGCCCGCGTCCTAGCCCCGGCCGTCGATCAACTCCCCGTACGCCTGCACCAGGTCCGGCAGCCGCAGCGTCGCCAGGTCCTCCCGGCCCGGTGGCTCGCGCAGCTGCGACAGCCGGAGGTCGCGGTAGGCGCAGGACTTCTCGTACAGGGTGCGGATGAACCGGCCGTTGCCCAGCTCGTCGATCCAGCCCTCGCGCACCACGTGGGTGCAGATGCTGGCCAGTTCCTCGGCCGCGTCCTCGTCCCAGCCGTCGCCGTCCCGGCCGGCCAGTGCCGCGCCGATGGCGGTCAGCTCGTTGGGACGGTAGCTGGGGAAGTCGACCCGGGTGGTGAAGCGGGAGTTGAGGCCGGGGTTGGTGGCGAGCAGCCGGTTCATCCCCTCCGGGTAGCCGGCCAGGATCACCACCAGCCGGTCCCGGTTGTCCTCGGCCCGCTTCAGCAGCACCTGCAGTGCCTCGTCGCCGTACGCGTCGCCCTTGGTGTAGCCCGAGTTGGAGAGGCTGTACGCCTCGTCGATGAACAGCACGCCGTCCAGGGCGGAGTCGATCAGGTCGTTCGCCTTGACGGCCGTCTGGCCGAGGAACTCGCCGACCAGGTCCGCTCTCTGGGCCTCCACCAGGTGGTCGCCGGAGAGCAGGCCGAGGGCGTGGAAGACCCGGCCGAGGATCCGGGCCACGGTGGTCTTTCCGGTGCCGGACGGGCCGGAGAAGACGAAGTGCCGCTTCGGCGGCTGGACCGGCAGGCCCTGCTCGGCCCGCAGCCGGCTCATCCGCAGTTGTGCCGACAGGGCGCGCACCTGGCGCTTGACCGGCTCCAGGCCCACCATCAGCGAGAGTTCGGCCAGGGCCGCGTCCAGCTCCCGGTCGTCGCCCCCCGCCCTGGCGGCGGGGGAGGGCGCGAGCCGGGGCTGCGCCTGGCCGCGGACCGGCGGCGGCGCGGGAGGGGTCGGGCAGCCCGGGGCTCCCGAGCCGGACCGCTCCCCGGCCGCCCGCGGCACGCCGTCCCCGGCCGGCCCGGCCGGGGCGAGGCCGGTGGCCTCGTCCGCCGGGCCCGCGTCCACCAGGCCGCCCCCCGGCTCGGTCGTACCGGGCCCGAACTCCTCGCCGTAGAGCGGTCCTTCCGCGTACCCGAGCTCGTCCTGGAAGCCCGCCTCGCCGCCCGGCCCGGCCGGTTCCGCCCTGCCCGGGCGCCCACCCGCCAGCAGCCCGTCGGCGAGCGCGTCCTCCGCCGAGATCGCCGCCAGCCGGGCGGCGGTGTCCATGAAGGCCGGATCCGCCCGGTGCACCGCCCGGTACAGCGGCAGGGCCGCCGCGCTGCGTCCGGCACCCTCGTACGCCCGGGCCAGCCAGTAGCGCAGTTCCTTGCGCTGCGGCTGCTCGGACCGGCAGCGCGCCAGCGAGGCGGCCAGCGGTGCCTGCGCCTGGGCGCACATGTCGAGCCGCACCCGCGCCATCCCGGCGAACAGCCCGGCCTCGATGCCCAGCAGCGGGTCGTCCAGCAGGCGGTCGGTGTCGCGGATCAACTGCTCCCAGTCCTTGAGCAGATAGGACCGGCAGGCGTACAGGAACTGGGCTGACGGGTCCTCGCTCGGCGCCGGGCACTGCTCCAACGCCCGGTCCAGTTCGGCGAGGTGGCGGCCGTCCAGCCAGTGCGAGGCGTGCGCCAGTGCGAGGTCGCGGGCGTCCTCCAGGACGGGCTGCACCCACCAGCCCAGCCAGTACCAGGAACTGAGCGGGCGCCGGTGCAGCCGCCGCTGCTCGCCGAAGCGCTTCTGGTGGCGGTACATGGCGAGCAGCGCGGCGGAGGTGTCGCTGCGCAGCGCGTGAAGGCCGAGCCAGGCGTCGGCCATGCCCGGGTCGAGCCGCACGGCGGCCCGGAACTCCTCCTCCGCGCGGGCGTAGGCGCCGGCCGCGTAGGCGTCCATGGCGCGCAGCCAGGCGCGGTCGGCGAGCCGGTCCGGGTCGCCCGCCGTGCTGTCGGAACTGTCCACCGTCGTCACTCACGCCCCCCGCGGTGTGGCCCGGGGCTCGGTCGTCGGTTCGCCTGAGCATCGCCGGGCCGTGGTCGGAAGCCCCCGGGGCGCCTATGCGCCTGCCAGGAATCGTACCGGCGCGGAGCTGATCCGGAAGGGTGCCGTACGGGCTCAAATGGGATCGCACGCGCGGTCGTTGGGCAGCGGAATGGCTGAAACGAGCGGGCGGCGCGGGCGCCGGGGCGCAGATGGGGGAGGGGACCGGACGACGCCCCCGGCTCACGGGGGAACAAGCCGGGGACGCCGGGTCCGAGGCGGCCGGAACGCTCGGTCCCGGCGGCTGAGGCAAACCTAAATCCCAGTGATGTCGCAGGTCAAGGACTTGGTTGAAGATTCACCGACGGTGCCCGGCAGGATCCGCCCGGTCACCCCGTCCACGCGTGTGGCGGCGTGGGGCCGGCTCGGGTCGGCGGCGAAGTGCGCCGCCTCCGCCCGGGCCCAGCCCGCCCAGAACCCGGCCAGTTCCGGACCGTCCCGTTCCTCGCCGCGCCGCCGGGCGGCCGCGGCGTCCAGCTCCATCCAGATCAGCCGGGCCAGGAACGGGCGCACCTCCCGGCGCCCCGCACCCACCCCCTCCACCAGCACCACCGGAGCGGTCGGCACCACGGCGGTGGTCGCGAAACGGCGCAGCGTCCAGTCGTACACCCGGTACTCGGCGTCCCGGCTGGCCGCCAGCGGCTCCAGCACCTGCTCGCGCAGTCGCCCGGTCCACGCGAAGAACTCGGTGTGGGTGGCCAGGTCGTCCAGGTGGACCACCGGCGCCCCGCCGAGCGCCGCCGCCAGCCGCCTGGCGAAGGTCGTCTTGCCGGAGCCCGCGTGGCCGTCCACCGCGACCAGCCGCACCGGCCCGCAGGACGGCGGCAGCGCCCGCAGCTCGGCGGCGAGCGTCGTCAGCGGGTCGCCGGTCGCGGGCGGGGAGAAGGCGGGGAGGGTTCCGGAAACAGCCACAACGGCAACCCTACGGTGCCGTAGCCCACCACTGCGGACAGTTGATCAGTGCAGGTCGTGACGGCGGCCCGGGTTTCCGGCATACTCGCCTTCGCCACGCCTGTGAACGGCCGTTCACCGCAACCCGGTGCCGGTCGGGCCGACCTGCCACACCCCGCGCCGGACCAGCCGACAGCTCGGTCCGTCGCCCGATCGAGGAGGCGACCGCCGCCATGACCCCCTCCCCCGTGAAAGCCGTGGAGCGCCAGCTGCCGAGCGAGGAGGCCCGGGAGCTGCTGAGCCTCACCCGCGACCTGGTCCAGCGCGAGCTGCAGCCGCGCGCGGCGGAGGACGAGGGCGCCGGGCGCTTCCCGCGGGAGGTCTTCCGCACCCTCGGCGAGGCCGGCCTGCTGTCCCTCCCGTACGACGAGAAGTACGGCGGTGGCGATCAGCCCTACGAGGTGTACCTCCAGGTGCTGGAGGAGCTCGCGGCGGGCTGGCTGGCCGTCGGCCTCGGCGTCAGCGTGCACACCCTGTCCTGCCACGCCCTGGCCACCTTCGGCACCGAGGAGCAGCGCACGGCCTGGCTGCCCGCCATGCTCTCCGGCGACCAGCTCGGTGCCTACTGCCTCTCCGAGCCGCAGTCCGGCTCGGACGCGGCCGCCCTGCGCACCCGCGCCGACCTGGACGGCGACGAGTACGTCGTCAACGGCACCAAGGCCTGGATCACCCACGGCGGGCGGGCCGACTTCTACAGCACGCTGGTGCGCACCGGCGCCGAGGGCCCGAAGGGCATCAGCTGCCTGCTCGTCCCCGGCACCCAGCCGGGCCTGTCGGCCGCGCCGCCGGAGCACAAGATGGGCATGCGCTCCTCGCCGACCGCCCAGCTGCACTTCGACGGCGCCCGGGTCTCCCGCGACCGGCTGATCGGCGAGGAGGGCCAGGGCTTCCAGATCGCGCTCGCCGCACTGGACTCCGGCCGCCTCGGCATCGCCGCCTGCGCGATCGGCGTCGCCCAGGCCGCCCTCGACCTCGCGGTGGACTACGCCCGCACCCGGCGCCAGTTCGGCCGCCCGATCGCCGACTTCCAGGGCCTGTCGTTCATGCTCGCCGACATGGCCACCCAGATCGAGGCCGGTCGCTCGCTCTACCTGGCCGCCGCGCGGCTGCGGGACGCGGGCCGGCCGTTCTCCAAGGAGGCGGCGATGGCCAAGCTGTTCTGCACGGACACGGCGATGCGGGTGACCACCGACGCCGTCCAGGTGCTCGGCGGCTACGGCTACACCCAGGACTTCCCGGCCGAGCGCTACATGCGCGAGGCCAAGGTGCTGCAGATCGTCGAGGGCACCAACCAGATCCAGCGGCTGGTGATCGGCCGCCACCTCACCAAGGCCTGACGGCCTTCCCCCTACGGCCTGCGGCCGTCACTCCAGGGTGCGGAGTGACGGCCGCAGGCGTTCTTGGCGGAGCGTCGGCTCAACGGCGGCGGGCGGCGGTCAGCGCCGCACCAGCCGCCGGCGCTGCTCCGGGATGACGGGCGTCACCGGGGCGGTCCTCCGCGCGGCCTGGGCCGGGGCCGTCGCGGCCCGCACCGGGCGGTGCACCAGCGCGTGCGAGAACGGCTGGGTGCGCCAGTCGAGACCGCTCGGCAGCTTGAACAGCGCGTCGAAGCCCGTCGGCTGCGCGTCCTCCGGGCTCTCGACCTCCGCCAGATCGTCGGTCGGGGCGCCCGAGCCGGGGCAGATCGCGGGGGCGAAGGGGTTCCAGGCGGTGGGCAGCAGGGCGTGCTGCGGAAGCCGTTCCTCGTCCGCCACGAGGGCGATCGGACGGCGGCACTCGGGGCAGTGGACCCGGAAGATGTCCCAGGTCTCGGCCTCACCGGGGTCGTTGCCCGGCGAGTGGTCGACCGCGAGGTCCTCGCGGCCGGTCATATCGTCGGTCTCGTCGGCGCCCAGCACACGCTGGTCAGTAGCAGGCATGAGGATCCCCCTAGGATCGGGCCCGGCATGGTCGTCCAGGGCCACAACCAGCATTTCCCTGGGACTCGGGCTCATAACCCTGCGGTGTTGCGCACCACGATGCACCGGGTGTGTCCTTGGCCACACCGCTTGCCACATTCACTCGGCAATTGCCTCCGTGTCACCTGCAATCCCGGTCCGTGCCACCGCGTGCGCCCCTCGTGCTCCGGAGCCGGTAGGTTGGCCCACTGTGGAGGATCTCGACCAACGCATCGTCCAGCTGCTCCTCGAGGACGGCCGGATGAGCTACACGGACCTGGGCAAGGCCACCGGCCTGTCCACCTCGGCGGTGCACCAGCGGGTGCGCCGCCTCGAACAGCGCGGGGTGATCCGCGGCTACACCGCGATCATCGACCCCGACGCCGTCGACCTGGCGCTGACCGCGTTCATCTCGGTCAAGCCCTTCGACCCCAGCGCCCCGGACGACACCCCGGAGCGGCTGGCCGGCCTGCCCGAGATCGAGGCCTGCCACAGCGTCGCCGGCGACGAGAACTACATCCTCAAGGTGCGGGTCGGAGCGCCCGGCGACCTGGAGGACCTGCTCGCCCGCATCCGCAGCGCCGCCGGGGTCTCCACCCGCACCACCGTCGTGCTCTCCACCCCCTACGAGGCCCGGCCCCCCAAACTCTGACCGGCGTACCGGTGTCCCGGCGGGGCGGCTCCGCGGAGCGGAAGGCCCGGGCTCCGCAGGGCGGGAGGCACGGTGCAGACTTAGCCGCATGACCGAAAGCACCACCCTCCGGACCGTCCTGCTGCGCGGCGGCGCCGTCTACAGCCCCGCCGACCCGTTCGCCACCGCGATGCTCGTCGAGGGCGAGCACATCGCCTGGGTCGGCAGCGACGGTGCCGCCGAGGCGTACGCGGCCACCGCCGACGAGATCGTCGAGCTGGACGGCGCCCTGGTCACCCCCGCCTTCGTGGACGCCCACGTCCACGCCACCGCCACCGGCCTGGCGCTCACCGGTCTGGACCTCACCGGCAGCCCCTCGCTGGCCGCCGCGCTGGCGGCCGTCACCGCCTTCGTCGAGGCCCGGCCCGACTCCGGCGGGGTGCTCATCGGCCACGGCTGGGACGAGAGCGGGTGGCCCGAGGGCCGCCCGCCCACGCTCGCCGAACTCGACGCCGCCGCCCGCGGCGCCGCGCTCTACCTCTCCCGCACCGACGTGCACTCCGCGCTCGCCACCACCGCGCTGCGCGCCCTCACCGAGGGTCTCGCCGAGCGGCCGGGCTTCGACGCCGACGGTCCGCTCACCAAGGACGCCCACCACGCCGTCCGGCGGACCGCGCTCGCCCGCCTCACCCCCGAGCAGCGCCGCCGCGCCCAGCGCGCCACCCTCGCCCGCGCCGCCGAGCTCGGCATCGGCGCCCTGCACGAGTGCGCCGGACCGGAGATCTCCTCCGAGGACGACCTGACCGCCCTCCTGGCCCTGGCCGCCGACCGCGAGGGCCCCGAAGTGTTCGGCTACTGGGGCGAGTTGGGTGGCGTCGAGACGGCCCGCAGGCTCGGCGCGGTGGGCGCCGGCGGCGACCTCTTCGTGGACGGCGCGCTCGGCTCGCGCACCGCCTGCCTGCACGGCCCGTACGCGGACGCCGGTCACACCGGCACCGCCTACCTGAGCGCCGAGCAGGTCGCCGACCACGTCGCCGCCTGCACCGCGGCCGGGCTGCAGGCCGGCTTCCACGCCATCGGCGACGCCGCCGTGACCGCCGTCGTGGACGGCGTCCGGGCGGCCGGCGAGCGGGTCGGGCTCGACCGCGTCAGGGCCATGCGCCACCGCGTGGAGCACGCCGAAGCCCTCGACGACAAGGCCGTCGCGGCCTTCGCCGAGCTCGGCCTCACCGCCTCCGTCCAGCCCGCCTTCGACGCCGCCTGGGGCGGTCCGGACGGCATGTACGTGCAGCGCCTGGGTGCCGAACGGGCCGCGGCCCTCAACCCGTTCGCCGCCCTGCTGCGGGCCGGCGTCCCGCTGGCCTTCGGCTCGGACGCCCCGGTCACCCCGCTCGATCCCTGGGGCACCGTCCGGGCGGCGGCCTTCCACCAGACCCTGGAACACCGGATCTCCGTCCGTGCCGCCTTCACCGCCCATACCCGCGGCGGCTGGCGCGCGATCGGCCGCGACCAGGACGGGGTGCTGGTGCCCGGAGCGGTCGCCAGCTACGCGATCTGGGCCGCCGAGGAACTCGTCGTCCAGGCCCCCGACGCCCGGGTGGCCGGCTGGTCCACGGACCCGCGCTCCGGCACCCCGGGCCTGCCCGACCTCACCCCGGGCCGCGAACTGCCCACCTGCCTGCGCACGGTGGTCCGCGGCCGCACCGTGCACCAGCGGTGAACCGGGTGCGGCGCCGGGCCCGGAGGCGTCGCCGGACCGGATGGGGCGCGGCGGCGGACCGTCTAGGTTGACCGCCATGACGACCGATCCGCTGGTGCCCGCCGACTTCACCGTCCCCCGCGAACTGCTCGCCCCGGGGTTCCGCCTGGAGCCCCTGGGCGAGCAGCACAACGCCTCCGACCACGCCGCCTGGACGAGCAGCGCCGACCACATCCGCGCCACCCCCGGCTGGGCCGGCCGCGGCTGGCCGCCGGCCGAGGGGATGTCCCTGGAGCAGAACCTCGCCGACCTGCGCCGCCACGCGGCCGACTTCGAGGCCCGCACCGGCTTCACCTACACCGTCCTGGAGCCGGACCGGGACGAGGTGATCGGCTGCGTCTACATCCACCCGGACCGCGAGGACCCGTCCGCGGTCTCGGTCAGCTCCTGGGTCCGCGCCGACCGCGCGGACCTGGACGCCCCGCTGTACCGGGCGGTCTCCGGCTGGCTCGCCGAGCACTGGCCGCTGGGCCGCCTCCGCTACGCCGAACGCTGACCGGCGGGCACCGTCCGCCGGAGCCGTCCGCCGGAGCCGTTCGCCGGAGCCGGTCGGTCCGGCCCAGACCAGGCCAGGCCAGGCCAGGCCAGGCCGGAGCGGGCCCTACCACCCTGACCTCACGCGACCCTGACGTTCCGGGGTACCTTCTTCGGACAGCGTCCGAACAGCAAGCCCCAGGAAGATGGTGCGCCGGTGGCCATGCCCGTCACCCAGGAGCGGTCCGGGACCTCTCCCGAGCCCCGGGACCCGGCCCCCACCCCCGGCGAGGCGGGGCGCGCCGTCCGCGCCCTCGCCAAGGTCCGCGCCGGCCTGCTCCGCACCGGCCTCGCCGCGGCGTCCGGCCTGCTGCTCGCGCTCGCCTTCCCGCCGTACGACCTCTGGCCGCTGTCCCTGTTCGGTGTCGCTGCGCTGTCGCTGCTCACCCGCGGCCGCACCTTCCGCCAGGGCCTGTGGACGGGCTTCGCCTTCGGCCTGCCGTTCTTCCTGATGCTGCTCAGCTGGCTGCGGGTGGTCGGCTGGGACGCCACCGTCGGCCTGTCCGTGGTCGAGGCGCTGTTCCTGGCCCTGCTCGGCGGGGCGCTGGCGCTCACCTCCCGGCTGCCCGGGTGGCCGCTCTGGGCGGCCTGCCTGTGGGTCACCCAGGAGTGGGCCCGGGACCGCCTGCCGCTGGGCGGCTTCCCCTGGGGCAGGCTCGCCTTCGCCAACACCGCCACCCCGTTCACCCCGCTCGCCGCGCTCGGCGGGGCGCCGCTGGTGACCTTCGCCGTCGCCCTCTGCGGTGCCCTGTCCGCCTGGGCCGTGCTGCGCCTGCGCGGGCCGGGCAGGGCGCCGCGGGCGGCCGCGCTGGCGGCCCTCGGCGCGGTCGCGGCGCTGCTGGCCGGTTACGTCGTCCCGGTGCCGACCGCCGCGGACGACACCGTCAAGGTCGCCATCGTCCAGGGCAACGTGCCCAACCCGGGCATGGACTTCCTGGGCCGCCCGATGATGGTCCTCAACAACCACGCCTCGGCCACCGAGCGCCTCGCCGCCGACGTCCGGGCCGGCCGGGTCCCGCGCCCCGACGTGGTGATCTGGCCGGAGAACTCCTCCGACCTGGACCCGTTCTCCGACCCGCTGGCCCGCCAGCGCATCGACGAGGCGGTCGAGGCCGTCGGCGTGCCCACCCTGGTCGGCACCCTGGTGGACGGCCCGGACGCCCAGCACGTCCAGAACGAGGGCATCGTCTGGGACCCGGTGACCGGCCCCGGAGCCTCCTACACCAAGCAGCACCCCGTCCCCTTCGGCGAGTACGTGCCCTTCCGCGCTCAGCTGATGAAGGTCGTCACCCGCCTCCAGCGGGTCGCCCGGGACTTCTACCCCGGCGACCACAACGGCGTCATGCAGCTCGGCCCGGCGCGGATCGGCGACGTCATCTGCTTCGAGGTGGCCTACGACGAGATCGTCCGGGACACCGTGGACAGCGGCGCCCGCGTGCTGGTGGTGCAGACCAACAACGCGACCTACGCCGAGACCGGCCAGCCCGAGCAGCAGCTGGCGATGAGCCGGCTGCGCGCGGTCGAACACGGCCGGGCCGTCCTGATCGCCGCCACCAGCGGGATCAGCGCGGTGATCGCCCCGGACGGCACGGTCGAGCAGCGCACCCGGGAGCTGACCCCGGCCGAGCTGTCCGCGACCGTCCCGCTGCGCGACGGCACCACGGTGGCCGACCGGGTGGGGGCCGCCCCGGAGTGGACGCTGGCGATCGGCGGCCTGCTGGCCTGCGGCGCCGCCGTGCTGATCGGCCGCCGCCGGAGGGCCGCCGCCGGAACACCGGCCGCCGGGGAATCGTTGGACCAGGTGGTGCCGTAGCCGGCCCGGACCTCCCGTGCGGCGCGCAGAGCACCGCTTGGAGTGGATTCGTACCGTGACCCAGCAAGCTACCCCCACCGGTCCGGCCCCGCGCGGAAGGCTCCGCCGGGCGCTGCCGCTGCTGATCACCGCCTGGCTGGTGCTGGAGATCTGGCTGCTGGTCCAGGTGGGCTCGTGGCTGGGCGGCTTCGCCGTCCTGCTGCTGCTCGTCGGCGGCGCGCTGGTCGGCGGCTCGCTGATCAAGCGGGCCGGGCTGAAGGCGCTGTCCGCGGCCGTGGAACAGAGCAGGAACCCGCAGTCCCAGCAGCCGCAGACCGGCACCAGCATGACGGTGCTCGCCGGCCTGCTGCTGATCGTCCCCGGCTTCCTGTCCGACCTGGTCGCCCTGACCCTGCTGTTCCCGCCCACCCGGGCGCTCTGGCGGGCCGTCGGCCGCCGCGTCGCGGACAAGGCCCTGCGCAGCGCCTCCGTCGCCGGCGCCGCCCCGTTCGCGGACGCGATGCGGTTGCAGGAGCAGCTGCGCATCCACCGCCCGGACGGCAAGGTGATCCAGGGCGAGGTGGTCGAGCCGGACGCCGGGCCGAGCGGTCCGAAGGGCCCGGACACCACCTACCGGCCGCCGATCGCCGGCTGACGGCGCCGAGCCGACTGACCGCGCCTGCGGCCCGCACGGGCGGTGGCCGCCCGGACCGCGGGCCCGCCGTCCGTGGCCGCCGGTGCCGAACCACCCGTGCCGGACGACGCCCGGACCACGCACAGACGCCGGGAGCACGGGAAGACGCCGGGACCACGGGAAAACGTCCGGACCACGCGAAAGGGACCCTGGTGACCAGGGTCCCTTTTCGCGTCCTCCCGCTCGGCGGCGGGAGCGAGGTGTGTCAGGCGCTCTTGCGGGTGTCCCGCGGGTGCACCGCGAGGTTCATCCCGCCGGAACGGAGCACGGCCAGCCGTTCGGCCAGCACCTCCTCCAGCTCCTCGCGCGTCCGGCGCTCCATCAGCATGTCCCAATGGGTGCGCGTGGGCTTGACCTTCTTCTCCTCCGGCTCGTCACCGTCGAGAAGGGCCGCCTCCTGGCCGCAGAAGCGGCATTCCCACGTCGGGGGGATCTCCGCCTCGACCGAGAAGGGGACCTCGAAACGGTGTCCGTTCTGACATGCGTACTCGACGGTCTGGCGGGGAGCCAGATCGATACCACGGTCGGTCTCGTAGCTAGTGGCCCCGAGTCGCGTGCCGCGGAGAGCTCGCTCGCTCATGAATCGTGCCTCCCGGGCTTATGGCCCACAGGACTAGTGGTCGCTGTTCTTCGTCGTTCGGTCAACGCTCGGCTTCCGACGAAGATTCCCGTCCCGGGACATGCGTCGTCTGTCGTGCCGCCCCTGTTTGTACCCACCGGCGCCCGATTTGTCACATCTGGCCGGTGATATCACCTCAGGTGTCGCCCATTTCACACGCGGTGATCGGTCGGCCCTTCGTGCCGAGCGTACCGGGGCGGACCGGGACCGGCGTCGCCGCCCCCGGTCCCGGGCGGTCAGGAGATCGGTCGGGAGCGGATCATCGGTTCCGTCTTGCCGAGGTCGACGGGGTGGACCGGGCTGACCGGGCTGGCCGGGTTGACGGCGCCGGCCGGGTGGGCGCCGGCCATGCCGTCGGCCGGGACGGTCGGCGGGCGCTCCGGGCGGGGCGGCGCGGCGGGGGCCGCCTCGGTGCGGCTGTCGCGGTGCGGCAGCAGGGCGATCACCGCGTCCCGCAGCTGCGGCGGGGCCTCGTCGTCCAGCGGGTCGACGGTGGCGGGCACCTGGAGCCGGACGGGCGTGCCGTTGCCGATCCGGGCGTAGCCCCGGCCGATCGGTGCGTGCGCGGCGGGCACGATGTCCAGCGGCGCGCCGAGCGCGGCGCGGCCCTCCTCCAGCCCGGCGGGGCCGAGCAGCACCCTGGCCCGGGTGGTCGTCCGGACGGTCGGGGTGAGCCGGTCCCGGGCGGCGAGGTCGTCGACGACGACCACGGTCACCCGGGCGGCCCGGCCGTGCCGCAGCGGCAGTTCCAGGAGGTCCTGCGGGTCCGGGCGGCCCTCGGCGTGGGCGAGCTCGCTCAGCTCGGTGGGGTGGTCCAGCAGCAGCCACAGCGGGCGGCTGATGTCCTCGGGCGGGGTGGTGCCGCTGTGCCGGGCGGCGTTCAGCGCGGCGAGCCGGCGCTCCGTCTCCTGGACGGCCCACTCCAGCGCGGCGAGCGCGCCGTGCAGGCTGGTCTCCACCGTATGCACGCCGGGCCGGTTCACCAGGCAGGCGTGCTCCCCGGTGCCCGCGCCGTCCACCACCACCAGGTCGGCGTACGGCAGGGCCTGGAGCGCGATCGAGCGCAGCAGGCTGGAGGTGCCGTAGCCGGCGACCCCGAGGGCGAGCAGGTGCGGCTCGGAGGAGCGCGGTCCGGTGCGCCAGACCACCGGCGGCTGCTGGACGACGGCGCCGCCCTGGCTGACCGGGATGGTGCGGGCGGTGCCGTCCTCGTCGGTGAAGCCGAGCACGATCTCGCCCGGCGCGGCGACGAAGCGCTGGGCGACGATGTCGGTGGGCAGCGGGGACATCGCGGCGATCCGCAGCCGGTTGGACTCCTCGTCCCAGTCGAAGCGGTACTCCCTGGCGCGTCCGGCCTTGCCCTGGACGACCTGCTCGATCCGGGCACGGGCGGCCGGTTCGGTGTCGGTGAAGTACGCGGGGTAGCTGAGCTCCAGCTTGGAGAGCCGGCCCTCGGCGTCGAACTCCCAGGCGCTGAACGCGCTCCTGTAGTTGCCCTCGAAGTGGTACAGCGGGTTGGCGTCCTCGGGCCCGCACAGGTACGGCGTGAGCGCCGCGTAGAGGGCGCCCAGCTTGACGTCCGCGACGTCGGGCGCGGGCGGTGCGGCCGCGTCCTTGGGGGCCCGGCCGGCCCAGGCGGCGCTGGCCATCAGGGCGATCAGCGCGAACAGCAGGCCGTGCGGCAGCAGGTAGATGCCGAGCAGCATCGCGGCGGTCAGGAACAGCGTCGGGCCGCGGCGTTCCTTCGGGGTGGCCTGCCAGCGGCCCCGGGCCCAGTCGGCGTGGCGGCGCAGGCCGCGGCCGATCACGGCGAGCGGGGCGAACATGTCCGAGGCGTGGTCCCCGGCGGTGCGGGCGATCTCGCGGCCCTTGCTGAGGTGGCGGTGGAGCGGCATGGCGTGACTCCCCGGGCGGGTGGGACGGGTGGGGTGAGGGGTACGACGGGGCCCGGGGCGGTGGGATCCGCGCCCGGGCCGTACGGGGGAGTGGTGGCGCCTAGAACCGGATGCCGCCGAGCAGGCTGGCCAGGCTGGCGCCGCCGGCGGTGATGCTCGGCGCGATCGAGGAGCCCGCGATGTAGAAGCCGAGGAGGGCGCAGACGATGGCGTGGGAGACCTTCAGTCCGTCCCTGCGGAAGAACAGGAAGGCGATGGTGCCGAACAGGACGATGCCGGAAATCGAGAGGATCACGTTCTGCTCCTCGGGGAGGGGGACGGGGACAGTGTTACGTAAAGTGCACTTATAGTGACAAAAAGTAATAGATGACGGAACGCGGCAAATGGGTGGATCTGTCGCGCGATTCCGCCGGTGGCATCGGACGGGGGTGTGCGAACCGGCCGGGCGGGGCCGGGCGGCGCGCGGATCCGGTGCGGCGAGGCATTCCCGGCGACCGGACGGGAGGCGTCCGGGTCGCGCGGCAAGTTCGCTCGAACGGCTGCGCGGGGCCGCGCGGCCGGATGCCGTAGCGGCCCGGCCGCCGTCCGGAATCCGGACGCCTGCTGGCCCGGCCGGGCGCCCGGCCGCTACGGTGCGGTACGGACCGTTCGACCGCCGGCGCCGACAGCTCCGACAACTCCAACCGCTCCGCCGGCTCCGAGAAAGGCAGCCCGCCATGACCGATGCCCCCGACGCCGAGGTGATCGCGCTCGCCGGGAAGCTCTTCGACGCAGCCCGGGCCGGTGACACCGCCGTGCTGACCGCCGCCGTCGACGCGGGCGTCTCCGCCGACCTCACCAACGGCAGCGGCGACACCCTGGTCATGCTCGCCGCCTACCACGGCCACGCCGGCACCGTCGAGGCGCTGCTCGGGCGCGGGGCCGACCCCGACCGCGCCAACGACAAGGGCCAGACCCCGCTGGCCGGCGCCGTCTTCAAGGGGGAGGCCGACGTCGTCCGCGCCCTGGTGGCCCACGGCGCCGACCCCCGCGCCGGCGTCCCGTCCGCCCTCGACGCCGCCCGGATGTTCGGCCGGGAGGACATGATCGCCCTGTTCGAAGGCTCCTGAGGCGAGGCCGTAGGCTTTTCGCCCATGGAGACCACCGCCACCCGGGACACCACCGGCACCGTCGAGTTCCGCGTCACCGGCTACGCCCACCCCGACGCCCAGGCCCTGTCGGCGGAGGTGCAGCAGGAGTACGTCCGCCGCTACGGCGACCCGGACGAGACCGTGATGCACCCGGAGGACTTCGAGGCGCCGGCCGGGTTGTTCCTGGTCGCCTACCTCGAGGGCCGGCCGGTCGCCTGCGGCGGCTGGCGGGCCAAGCGGCTCGGCCCCGACGGTCTGCGCGACGGCGACGCCGAGCTGAAGCGGATGTTCGTGATACCCGAGGCCCGCGGCCGCGGCCTGGCCCGCGCGGTGCTGCGCCACCTGGAGCGGACCGCCGTCGAGGCCGGACGCACCCGCTTCATCCTGGAGACCGGCACCAAGCAGCCCGAGGCCATCGCCCTGTACGAGTCCGAGGGCTACGCCGCGATCCGGAAGTTCGGCATCTACAAGGACCACCCGGAGAGCGTCTGCCTCGGCAAGGAACTCGCCGCGGCGGTCTGAGTCGCGGCCGCGCCGGGTAGGCTCCCGTCGGCCCGAAGGGGGACGCGGATGAGCCGTCGAGCGCCGGGAGCCGACCGGCTCCCCGCCCTGGCCGCGCCCGGCGGCGCTGTGGACCGGCTGGTCCGGGACGGCGCGCGTGCCGCCGGCGTGGGAGCCGTCTGGGCCCTCGGCGACGCCGGCGGCACGCTCGGCGGAGCGGCCCACGGCGTGCTCGGGCAGGGCCGGTACGCGCACCTGTCCCCCGGGCTCGACACCCTGTACGACCTGGCCAGCCTCACCAAGATCGTGGCCCTCTGGCCCTGCGCGGGCGTGCTGTGGCAGTCCGGCCGGCTGCCGCTGGACGAACCGATCGGCCGCTGGTGGCGGCCCGCCGCCGGGCACCCGGCGGAAGTGGTGACGGCGCGTCAACTCCTCTCCCACACCGCCGGAATGCTTCCGTACACCCGCTTCGAGCAGCTCTACGGGCGGGCGGCGGCGGCGATCCGGGCCGGGGTGGTCGCCGCTCCGCTGCACCGCGCACCGGGCACCGCCGTCGAGTACACCGACCGCGCCGCCGTACTGCTGACCTACCTCGTCGAGGACCTCGGCGGCGCGCCGCTGGACGAACTCGCCACCCGGTGGGCCTGGCGGCCGCTGGGCATGACCGACACCCGCTACGGGCCGCTCCCCGCCGAGGAGGCAGGCCGCACCGCACCCACCGAGTACGACGAGTCGACCGGCGCCCACCTGTGCGGAGTCGTGCACGACCCCTCGGCCCGGCTGCTCGGCGGCGTCTCCGGCAACGCCGGGGCCTTCTCCACCGCCCGCGACCTCGCCCGCTTCCTCACCGCCCTGCTCGCCCCGCCGCCCCGACTGCCCTGGGGCGACCGGTGGATCGCCGAGTCCCTGCGCGAGCAGACCGGCGGCCTCGCCCCGGCCCGCGGCCTGTCCTGGCTGTGCGCCCCCGGCACCGCACCGGCCGAAGGGACCTTCGTCCACTACGGCTTCACCGGCACCGGCCTCTGGATCTCCCGGCGCCTCGGCCGCTGGGCCCTGCTGCTCACCAACAAGGTGCACCACGACCGGACCACCCAGCCGCTCACCGACCTGCGCAACGCCTTCCGGCAGGCCGTCTTCGGCTAGCCGCGCCGTGCACCCGATCGAGTGGATTAGGTGCGAACCACCCCTGGTAGGAAGGCCATTGCGGCGCGGAGGCCGCGACGTGGGCAGCCGGCGGAGGAGGCGCGATGACGGATACCTGGGCCCTCACGGAGGAGGAGTGGCTCGCCGGGATGGTGCGCGCCTACACCGGGTGCAGTGTGCTGCTCACCGACGAGGACGGCAAGGTCCTGCTGCTGAAGGCCAGTTACCGCGACCAGTGGCAGTTCCCCGGTGGCGGGATGGACCCGGGCGAGGCGCCCGCGCAGTGCGCCGCGCGGGAACTGCTGGAGGAGACGGGCCTGGTGGCGGCCGAACTGCGGCTGCTGGTCGTCGAATGGCGCGAGGCGATCCCGGACCAGGGTGAACACGCCCACCCGGCGGTGCACTTCATGTTCGACGGCGGCACGGTCGAGGCGGGGGCGGTCGTCCGCCTCCAGGCCGAGGAGATCGCCGACCACGGGTACTTCACCCCGGCCCGGGCCGCCGCGCTGCTGCACCCGTGCGCGGCGCGCCGGCTCACCGCGGCCCTGGAGGCCCGGCGGACCGGCGCGGCCGCCCTGTTGCACTCGGCCGGGTACCTGGGGTGACCGGAGGGAGGCCAGGGGATCAGAGCAGGGTGCTCCAGTAGTACCAGAACCGGTTCAGCACCAGCAGCGCGATCACAGCCGCCCACAGCACCGGCAGCGCCCAGTGGTAGCGGGCCGCCTCCCGGACGACGACCCGCATCCTCGGCCCGGCCGGGATCACGCCCGTCCGCAGGTTGTGCAGGGTGGTGTACCAGAACAGCGCCACCACCGTCGCCCACACCACGATGCAGTACGGGCACAGCGCGCCGATCTCGTACAGCGCCTGGTCGACCAGCCAGTGCACGAACACGAGGCCCAGCACCGTCCCGCCCTGGAGGCCCAGCCAGAACCAGCGCCGGTAGGCCGCACCGGCCAGCAGCCCCGCCCCGATCGCCGTCAGCGCGCCGAAGGCGACCAGGCCGAGCAGCGGGTTCGGGAAGCCGAACACCGAGGCCTGCTCGGTGCGCATCACCGAACCGCAGCTGATCACCGGGTTGATGTTGCAGCTGGGGACGTAGGAGGGGTTCTCCAGGAGGCGGAGCTTGTCGAAGGTCAGGACGGCCGACGCGGCGAGGCCGATCAACCCGCCGAGGAACAGCAGGATCGCGTAGGCCCGGCTCGCGCCGATCGGCTCCCGGCGGGCGCCGCCGGGAGCGGGGTGGGACAGGCGGACGGTGGTCGCGGCGGTCATGGCAGCACACTCCGGTGGCTGGCTGAGGAGGGGACCGGCCCGGCCGGGAAGTCGGCCGGGCCGGCGGTGCCGTGCGGTGCGGTGCACTCGATGCGCTGCAGTGCGGTGCAGTGCGCTGCCGTGCAACGCGCTGCGTGCGGCGCCGTGCGGTGTGATGCGGTGCGGTGCCCGATGCGGGTGGTGCGGGCCGGTCCTACTGGAGGCCGGCGGCCTGCTTGACCTGGGCGGTGAACTGCTCCGGCGTCGCCGCGGAGTTGCCGGCGAACAGGTTGACCGGCTTGCCGTCCACCTTGACCGTCGGGGTGCCCGTCACCCCGCTGTTGTTGAACGCGTCGGCGACCTTGGCCGCCCACGGCGCGTAGGTGCGGTCGGTGACGGCCTTCACGAAGGCGTCCGTCTTCAGCCCGGGCACCTGGCCGGCCAGGTCCAGCAGGTGGTTGACGTCGCCGAAGCCGTCCTCGCGCTCGTCGGGCTGGTTGGCGTACAGCACGTCGTGGAACGCCTTGAACTTGTCCACGCCCTCGTTCAGTGCGGCGCCGGCCGCGGCCAACGCCGTGCGCGAGCCCTTGCCGCCGAGGTTCTTGTCCAGGAAGGCCGCCAGGTGGTACTCCACCTTGATCTGCCCGTCCTCGGTCAGCTGCTTGACGCTCTGGCCGTTCGCCGCCTCGAAGTGCTTGCAGACCGGGCAGCGGAAGTCCTCGTACACCTCCATGGTGTGCGGGGCGTCGGCCTTGCCGTAGGTGATCACGGTGCCGTCCGGACCGGTGGCGTTCGCCGGGACGACCAGCGGGGCCGAGGACGAGGCCGCGGAGGCCTTGTCGTCCTTGCCCGAAGCCGAGCTGACCGCGAGCGCGACGCCGCCCGCGAGGGCGAGGACGACGACGGCGGAGACGCTCACCACGATCCGCTGACGGCGCTTGGCCGCCAGCTGCTCACGGCGCTGCGCCTCCTGGATCCGTTCGCGGGCGCTGATGCGCTTGGCCTGCTGCTTGCTCGGGGACTGAGCCATGGGGAAGTCAACTCCTGTACGCGGCGCGCGGGTGCGCGCGGAGGCCGCTCGGGTGCGGCGGGGTCGGTGAACGCGGGAGTCGTGCGCACTGCCTGCGGGCGTGCGGGGCCGGACGGCCCGGAACGCAGGTCACCGCGGGGCGGGCCAGCGTGAGGTCGGGCCACCGTGAGGCGGACCACCGGAAGGCCGGTTGCCGGAAGCGGTCAGCAGGCAGGCGCGAAGGACGGCGGACCGCGCCGGGGTGCCGGGCTCAGCACCACGTCCTCGCGGCGCGGCCGCTCACGGTCCGAAGCCGGCAGCGGTACCCGCAGCACCGGACGCGCCGGGGCGGGGAGCAGCAGGAGGACCAGCGCCCGCAGGGGGCGGGTCAGCGACTGGCGCAGCGCGTGCAGCGCCCGGGCCAGGCCCGACAACGCGGCGTCACCCAGCCGCAGCCAGACGGAGGCGGCCAGCGCGATCGCCAGGTGCACCGCCAGGAGCAGCAGTTGGGTGGCGGCGGGTGCCGACTGCCCGGCATGCCCCAGCGGGCCGCCCAGCAGCGAGCCGTCCACCGAACCGCCGCCGCACACCAGCAGGTTGACCCCGCGGGCGGAGACGTGCTCGGACAGCACCGGCCCACAGCCGGTCTGGCCCAGGTTGAAGGTGGTGTTGAGCAGCAGCTCCACCGGCACCATCACACCGGAGATGTGCAGCAACCGCCGCTCCCCGCCGGCCAGTGCGGCAGAGACCAGGAAGACGACGGCGCTCACCGCGGCCACCAGCGACAGCGGCAGCGGGCGACCGGTGATGACCACCTGACCCAGCGCGGCCATCGGCACGGCGAGCGCGGTGAACACCGCGGCCCGCAGGGCCCTGGTCGCATGGGTGGAGGAGGTCGTCACGTTCGGGAGTATGCCATGGCACTCGCTCCCGGCACGAGGGCGCGTGCCGGTCCGGCGTCGGGTGACGTCCCCTCAGCGGCACGCACGAGGTCGACGGCGGCCCACCGGTACCGCCCGGAGCGCCTCCGGACGCCACCGGTACGGCGGCGAGCGGACCGGGTGGACGGGCGGACGGGCGGACGGTCCGCCCCGGCCCGCTACCGGGTGGTGAGCCCTGCCGAGTGGGCGGCGTCACGGAGCAGGTCGCTGAGCATCGCCGTGGTGAGGCGGCCGGTGTTGGTGTTGCGGGGGCTCACGTGGTAGCAGCCGTAGAGCCGCAGGTCGGGGCCGCCGTCGCGGGCGGGCAGGGTGACCCGGGCGGCGTGGCCGAAGACGGGGCGGGGGCGGGGGACCACCCAGCCGGCGTCGGCGATCACCGGGAGCATGGCCTGCCAGGCGAAGCCGCCGAGCGCGACGACGGTCCGCACGGTGGGGCGCATCATCTCCAGCTCGCGGGTGATCCAGGGGCGGCAGGTGTCGCGCTCGGCGGTGCTGGGCTTGTTGTCGGGCGGGGCGCAGCGGACCGGGTCGGTGATCCGCACCCCGTGCAGTTCCAGGCCGTCGCCGTGTCGGACGGACTCGGGGCGGTTGGCCAGTCCGAGCTGGTAGAGAGCGGCGTAGAGGAGGTCGCCGGAGGGGTCGCCGGTGAAGATCCGGCCGGTGCGGTTGGCGCCGTGGGCGGCGGGGGCGAGGCCGACCAGGACGAGCGGGGCGTCGGGCGGGCCGAAGCCGGGGATCGGGCGGGCCCAGTAGTCCCAGTCCTGGTAGGCGCGGCGCTTGGTGAGGGCGGTCGCCTCGCGCCATTCGACCAGGCGGGGGCAGGCCCGGCAGCCGGTGACCACGCGGTCCAGCGCGGCGAGTCCGGGGGCCCGGGCGGCGGCCTCGGCGGGGTGGCGGGGGTGGTCGGGGTCGTCGGCGGGGGACTGCGACATGCATCGATCCTAGGTGTTCCTCCGCGCTGCCCCGGCAGTCGTCCGGCCGGGCCGGGCAGGCGTAGCGTGGAAGCAGTTGCTCCGGATGCCCCGGCCCGGCCCGCCCGGATCGGTGGCCGGAGCCGCCGGTGTGCGCGGAGGCCGCGAGGAGGCCGCGATGATCGTCGATGCGGTGCTGGGGGCTCTCGGGGGGCTGGTCGGGCTGGGGGCGGTGTGGGCGGCCATGAGCATCCGGGTGGTGCAGCAGTTCCAGCAGGGGGTGGTGTTCCGCTTCGGGCGGGTCCGCAAGGAGATCCGCCAGCCGGGGCTGGTCGCGCTGATGCCGATCGCGGACCGGCTGCGCCGGGTGAACGTGCAGATCGTGACGATGCCGATCCCGGCGCAGGAGGGCATCACCCGGGACAACGTGACCGTCCGGGTGGACGCGGTGGTCTACTACCGGGTGCTGGACCCGGTGAAGGCGACGGTCAACGTGCAGGACTACAACTTCGCGATCTCCCAGGTCGCGCAGACGTCCCTGCGCTCGATCATCGGCAAGAGCGAGCTGGACGACCTGCTGGCCAACCGCGAACCGATCAACCAGGGGCTGGAGTTGATGATCGACAGCCCGGCGCTGGGCTGGGGCATCCAGATCGACCGGGTGGAGATCAAGGACGTCGCCCTGCCGGAGTCGATGAAGCGCTCGATCGCGCGCCAGGCGGAGGCGGAGCGTGAGCGGCGGGCCCGGATCATCACCGCGGACGGCGAGTACCAGGCCTCGTCGCGGTTGTCGGAGGCCGCTTCCGTGATGAGCCAGACCCCGGCGGCGCTGCAACTGCGCCTGCTGCAGACCGTGGTGGAGGTTGCGGCGGAGAAGAACTCGACGCTGGTGCTGCCCTTCCCGGTGGAGCTGCTGCGGTTCCTGGACAGCGCGACGGAGTCCCAGCAGCGCGACCTGCTGGCGGCCGCTTCGGCCGCCGCCGCCGCGAAGTCCGTGGAGCAGGCGGTGGAGAGCGGCGACGTCCCGGCGGCCGGGCCGGACCGGGAGTCGGCCAAGCGGGAACTGCCGCCGCTGGAGGAGGTGTTGTCCCGCTCGCCGCTGGACGACCCGGAGCTGGAGGGCGGTCCCGCGGAGGCGGACCGGCAGGCCGGGGCGGCGGACGCGGAGCCGCGGGCGACTCCGTGACGGTGCCCGGTGGCGGGTGGTGCAGGCCCGGACCACGATGGACGGGGGAGAAGGAGCCAGGTCAGGAGGCGGACCATGACCAGAGCCGGCGACATCATGCACCAGGGCGCGGAGTGCATCCGCGAGCACGAGACGCTCGCCGCCGCAGCCCGGATCATGCGGGAGCGGCATGTGGGCGCCCTGCCCATCTGCGGCGAGAACGACAGACTGCTGGGCATCGTGACCGACCGCGACATCGTGCTGCGCTGCGTCGCGGAGGGGCGCGACCCGGCACAGGTGACGGCGGGCGATCTCGCGCTCGGACGGCCGATGACGGTGGAGGCGGACGAGGACTGCGAGCAGGTGCTGCGGGTGATGGAGCAGTACCAGGTCCGCCGGCTGCCGGTGATCAACCACCCGGAGCACAAGCTGGTCGGCATGATCAGCGAGGCGGACATCGCGCGCGGGATGCCCCAGGCGCGGGTCGCCGAGTTCGTGGCGGCGGTGTGCGCGGAGGAGCCGCCCAAGAAGGAGGCACTGCAGGGCTGACCGGGCGCCGGACCGGGAGGAGGCCGCCGCGCACGCGGGGCCGACCTCCCGGTCGCGCGTCGTGGCGCGCGTCGTCGAGGCTCGCGGGGCGCGGCGGCCCGCGCCCGGCGTCAGGCGTCGGCGCGCAGCGCGCGGGCGATCAGCTCCGCCAGGTGCAGGGCCCGTCGGCCGTCGGCGAGTTGGGCGATCTGGGTGCGGCAGCTGAAGCCGTCGGCCAGCACCACCGTTTCCGGTGCGGCGGCCCGGACCTCGGGCAGCAGGACGCGCTCGGCGATCGCCTCGGAGACCTCGAAGTGCCCGTCCTCGAAGCCGAAGTTCCCCGCCAGTCCGCAGCAGCCGGAGTTCAGCACCCGGTTGTGCAGGCCGAGGCGGGCCTCGACCCGGCGGTCCGCGGCGCTGCCGAGTACCGCGTGCTGGTGGCAGTGGGTCTGGGTGACGGCGTCCAGCGGGATGCGGGGCAGTGGCGCGTCCGGGGCGAACTCGTCGACGAACTCGGCGAAGGTGCGGGTGCGGGCGGCGAGCGGGCGGCCGTCCGCGCCGAGCAGCCGGGGGAGGTCCTCGCGCAGGGTGGCGGTGCAGCTGGGGTCGAGGCCCACCACGGGGGTGTCGGCCGGCAGCCCGGAGGCCGCCAGCGTCCGCAGGCTGCGGCGCAACACCCGGCGGGCGGTGCCGAGTTGGCCGGTGGAGTACCAGGTGAGGCCGCAGCACACCGGCCCGGCCGGAAGCCGGACGTCGAAGCCCAGGTGCTCCAGCACCTCGACCGCCGAGCGCAGCACGTTCGGCTGGAGGTGGTCGGAGAAGGTGTCCGGCCACAACACCACCGGCCGGGCGCCGGCCGCAGGCGGCTGCTGGGCCCGGTGCCGCCGGTACCAGCGGGTGAAGGTCTCGGGCGGGAAGACCGGCAGCACCCGGCGCCGGTCGATCCCGCCGAGCCGCTTGAGCAGGGTGCCGGCCGGTGAGCGGACCAGCGAGTTCGCGGCCGCCGGCGCGCGTGAGACCGCCCGCAGCCACAACGGCAGCCAGCCCATCGAGTAGTGCGCGAGCGGGCGTGGCCGGTGCCGGTAGTGCTGGTACAGGAACTCGGCCTTGTAGGTGGCCATGTCGACGTGGACCGGGCAGTCGCTCGCGCAGCCCTTGCAGCTCAGGCAGAGGTCCAGGGCCTCCCGCACCTCCTCCGAGCGCCAGCCGTCCGGGATCGGTCCCCGGGCCCGTTGGGCGTCGGGTACCGCCATGCCGCGCAGCATCTCGGCGAGCAGCCGGGCCCGGCCCCGGGTGGAGTGCCGTTCCTCGCCGGTGGCCATGTAGCTGGGGCACATCACCCCGGTGGTCGGGTCCACGCACTTGGCGACGCCCACGCAGCGGTGGACCGCCTTGGCGAGGCTGCCGCCGTCCTGCTCGTACGGCAGGGCCAGCGGCAGCGGTCGGCCCGCGGTGGCGGGGACGAAGCGCAGGTCGGCGTCGAGCGGGCGCGGGTCGACCAGCGCGCCCGGGTTGAGCAGGATCTCCGGGTCCCAGATCCGCTTGAACTCGCCGAACAGGTCGATCACGTCCGGCGGGTACATGCGCGGCAGCAACTCCGCCCGGGCCTGGCCGTCGCCGTGCTCGCCGGACAGCGAACCGCCGTAGGAGACCGCCAAGTCGGCCGCCTGCTCGAGGAACTCGCGGAAGACCAGCACCCCCTGGGGCTCGTCCAGCGGGAAGTCGATCCGCAGGTGCACGCAGCCGTCGCCGAAGTGCCCGTACGGGACGCCGCGCAGGCCGTGCCGCCGCAGCAGGGCGCGCAGGTCCCGCAGGTAGTCGCCGAGCCGCTCGGGCGGGACGGCGGAGTCCTCCCAGCCGGGCCACGCCTCGCCGCCTCCCGGCAGCCGGGTGACGATCCCGGCGCCCGCCTCCCGGACGGCCCACAGCTGCCGCTGCTCCACCGGGTCGGTGACCAGCGCGACGGTGGCGGTGGGCTCGCGGCGCACCTGGTCGGCGAGCCGGCGGGCGGCCTGGTAGGCCTCCAGGGCCGTCGCGCCGCCGGTCTCCAGGAACAGCCAGCACGCCCCGGCGGGCAGCCGGTCCAGCGCGGGCGGGCGCGGGCCCGCGGCGAGCAGCGCGGCGATCAGGTCGGCGGCCATGCCCTCGGCGGTCAGCGGGCCGAGCGGTAGCAGCGCCGGGACGGCGTCGGCGGCGGCGCCCTCGTCGGGGTAGCCGGCCACCACCAGGGCGCGCGCGGGCGGGGCCTCGACGAGCCGGACGGTGGCGCCGAGCAGCAGCGCGCAGGTGCCCTCGGTACCGGTCAGCGCCCGGGCCAGGTCGTGGCCGTGCTCGGGCAGCAGGGCGTCCAGCGGGTAGCCGGAGGTGCGGCGCGGCAGTTGCGGCATGCCCTGCCGGATGGTGCCGAGGTTGCGGTCGGTGAACTCCTGGAGGTCGCGGTGGAGGCGGCCCGTGCGGCCGGGCAGGGCGCGCAGCGCCGCCCGCTCCCGCGCGTCGAGCCGGCCGCCGACGGTCAGCTCGGTGCCGTCGGCGAGCAGCAGTTCCAGGCTTTCCACGTTGTCGGCGGTGCGGCCCCAGGCGAGCGAGTGGGAGCCGCAGGAGTCGTTGCCGATCATGCCGCCGATCGTGCAGCGGCTGTGGGTGGACGGGTCGGGGCCGAAGCGCAGCCCGTACGCCCCGGCGGCGCGCTGGAGGTCGTCCAGGACGGTGCCGGGCTGGACGCGCGCGGTGCGGGCCTGCGGGTCGATCTCCAGGACGGAGCCCAGGTGGCGGCGGAAGTCCAGCACCACCGCGCCGGGGCCGATCGCCTGCCCGCCGATGCTGGTCCCCGCCCCGCGCGGCACCACGGGCACCCGGTGCTCGCGGCACAGCGCCAGCGCGGTGCGCACGTCGTCCAGGTCTGCGGGTTTCACGACGCCGAGCGGCACCTGCCGGTAGTTGGAGGCGTCGTGGCCGTAGACGGTCCGCTCGGCGGCCCCGAAGCGGACCTCCCCGCGCAGCACGGCGCTCAGCTCGCGGGCCAGTTCGGCACCGGGACGGGCGGACGGACGGCTCACCAGGGACCTCCCGGGCGGTGGGGCGGCAGACGGCTCCGCCGATGATCGCAGCCGCGGCGCCGCCCGGGTACCGGACGCGGCGGGGGTACCGCCGATGGAGTGCCGGGTGACGGCCTCCGTCCGACGCGGTCGCCGACTCGCCGCGGTCGCCGACTCGCCGTCCGCGGTCGGCCGGCGTCTCGCGCGGGGGGCTATTTCCGGCCGGTGAGGCTGCCGCGTGCGATGTGCGAGAGCTTGGCGACCTCGAAGGCCGGATAGGCGCCGCCGGCCAGCAGGGAGAACTTGATCCCCTCGCGTCCGCCCGGCTTGCGGTGGCCCGGCGGCTGGAAGCGGCGGTGGTGCTCGGCGGCCCGGTGGAAGAACTGCGGCCGCTCGGCCCGGGCGACGCAGCCGGCGAGGTCGAAGACGAACAGGTAGTGCCGGATCATCCGGATGAACAGCGCGTCGCGCACCGCGTACAGGTGCGGCTGGTCCTCCAGCAGCGCGAAGCTGCGCTCGTACTGCTCGAACAGGTCGAACACGCTGCTGCCCGGGCCGCCGGAGGGGTGGACGGTCTCCCGGCGGCGGAGCTGGACGCACTCGCGCGGCAGCACGGCGGCCTTGCGGGCGGCGAGCAGCGCGGCGTGGACGACCGGGATCTCCTCGTACCTGCCGTCCGGGAAGGCGAGCCCGAGCTCCTCCCAGTGGCCGCGGCGGATCAGCCGGTCCCAGATCAGCGGCGGCGCGCCGAACAGCGCGGGCCGGTCGAAGGGGGCGAACACCTCGGGCCCGGCCTCGGCGAGCAGCGCCTCGGCCCCGCCTGGCCAGTCGCGGTCGTTGTGGCGCCGGGAGTGGCCGAACAGCAGCACGTCCACCGGGCCGGTCTGCTTCAGCCGGTCGGCGAGCGTCTGGAGGGCGTCCCGGGGCAGCAGGTGGTCGGCGTCCAGGAACAGCAGGTACTCGCCGGTGGCCCGCGCCGCGCCCGCGTTCCGGCTCACTCCGACCCCGACCGCGGCGTTCAGGTGCAGCGCGGACACCCGCGGGTGCTTCGCCGCGTACGCGTCGGCGAGCCCGCCCGGGGTCTCGGGGGAGCGGTCCGCGACCACGATGACCTCGACGTCCGCCAGGGTCTGGGCGAGCAGCGAGTCCAGGCAGTCGGCGAGCTGTCCGTGTCGGTCGTAGGCGGAGAGCACGACGCTGATCAGGGGTGAGGGCATGACGCCGGAGCGTAAGAGGGCGCGCGAACCGTGGCAAAGCCCTGACGGCCTGTAATTCCGAGCAATTGGCCGCAAATCGTACGACCGTACGCCAGATCTTCACGCCGCCTTCCGGACGCGTCCACGCCAGGACGGGACGCGGCACGGCCTCGGGCGCGGGACGGCCCGGGACGCCGTACGGCCCGGGACACCGCATGGCCCGGGACGCCGCATGGCCCGGGACGCCGCATGGCCCGGGACGCGGCGCGGCCCGCGACGCGGAGTGCGCGTCGCGGGCCGGGGCCGAGCGGGGGTCGGCTCAGTACCAGTGGTGGGCCTGCCAGAACGACCAGGCACCGCAGGGGCTGCCGTAGCGGCTGTTCATGTAGTTCAGGCCCCACTTGATCTGGGTGGCCGGGTTGGTGCGCCAGTCGGCGCCGGCCGAGGCCATCTTGGAGCCGGGCAGGGCCTGGACCAGGCCGTAGGCGCCGGAGGAGGCGTTGACGGCCTGGGGGTTCCAGCTGCTCTCGTGGAACACGATGTTGCTGAAGCACTGGAGCTGGCCGGCCGGCACGATCTGCGCGGCGATCTGCTGCGGGGTGCCGGAGAAGCTGTTCAGGTCCTGGCGCTGCTGCGAGCGGGAGGCGGCGGCGTCGGCCTGGGCCTTGGCGTCCGCCTGGGCCTTCGCCTCGGCCTCGGCCTTGGCCTTGGCGTCCGCCTTGGCCTGGGCGTCGGCCTGGGCCTGCGCCTGGGCGGCGGCGTCCGCCTCGGCCTTGGCCCGGGCGTCCTGGGCCTGCTGGGCAGCTGCAGCGGTGTCTGCCTGGGCCTGGTCGGCGACCGGCTTGCCGTCCACGCTGACGGCGGCCACGGGGGCGGCCGCTTCGGCGGAGTTCCCGGCCTGCGGGATGGCGAGGGCGGCCGTGGCGGCGCCGGCGACCACGATGGTCGCGACGCCGGTGATCAGGGAGTTGCGGCGGGCATGGCTGAGCTGCATGAAGCGGACAATCCTTTTCCGTCGGGGGCCGTGCGGTGCGGTGGCACCGGTGCGGGGCATCGCGTGGGCTCCGGGTGAGCGGGGCCCGCGCGGCCGTCCGGAACGGCCGTGGCGCCCCGGCGGTGACGGCGGGGCGGGCGGGCTGCGCGGCGGACTGGGCCGGGTCGGCGCTGCCTGGCGACGGACCATTCTTGGCAGGGCCGAGGACGGGTGGCAAAGGAGCTCGCTACTACAGCGCATAGTAGCTGCGGCGGGTCTTCGGCCGGGTTCGGCGGGGTGATAGGTGGGGATTGTCCGGATTGTCCACGTCGGGCTCGCGGGTGGGCGCCGACCGGGGATCGCGAGGGCCGGGTGGCCGGTGGCCTGGCTTCTTCAGGCCGGACGCGGCAGCGGCGCCCGCGGCCCGGGCACGGCCGGCCCGGCCTGGCGGTGCGGCCGCCGGGGCCCTCCACTATCCACGGTCGTAGACGCGAAAACCCCTGTGGGCGGGCTCACAGGCCCGCCGTGCCGATCTCGACGCAGCGTGACGGAGCGGTGGCGGCTCGGCGCCCGGGCAGCGGGTCGCGAGGGCTGCGGCGGAGGGCTTGCGAGGGCCTGTGCCGGCCCGCGAGGGCCCGGGCGGCGGGTGCGAGGGCCTGTGTCGGCCCGCGAGGGCCCGGGCGGCGGGTGCGAGGGCTGCGGCGGCGGATTACGAGGCTGCGGCGCCGGCCCGCGAGGGCCGGGGCGGCTGCGGTGCCGTCGGGGCGGTGGCCCGTGTGGAACGGCACCGGGCCCGGGAGCCTCCGCAACGGCTCCCGGGCCCGGCGTCTCCGGCGCGGTGGGGACGGGTCAGGAGTCCGCCGCCACCGCGGCCCGCCGCCGTCGGCCCACCACGGCCGAGGCGCCGAGCACGATCGCGGCCGCGACCAGCGACAGGTACATCTGCTTGCGGCCGTCGGCGTCGGTGAACATGTAGGCCACCACGAACCCGATCATGCCGATGGCGACCCAGGTGAGGTACGGGTACAGCCACATCCGGACGGTGTGCCGCTCGGGCATCTCGCGCTCGATGATCTTGCGCATCCGCAGCTGGGTGGCGCAGATCACCAGCCAGACGAAGAGCGCGACCGCGCCGGAGGAGTTGAGCAGGAAGGCGAACACCGTGTCCGGCGAGGTGTAGTTGAAGAAGACGGCGACGAAGCCGAACACCACCGAGGCGAGGATGGCCGTGCGCGGCACGCCGCGGTCGGTCACCTTCGCGAAGGCCTTGGGCGCGTCGCCGCGCTGGCCGAGCGAGAAGGCCATCCGGGAGGCCGTGTACATCCCGGAGTTGAGGCAGGAGAGCACGGCGGTCAGCACGATGACGTCCATCACCTGGCCGGCGCCCGGGATGCCGATGTGGTCGAGCACCGCCACGTACGGGCTGCTCTTGACGGCCGTGGAGTCCCAGGGCAGCAGGGTGACCACGAGCAGGATCGAGCCCAGGTAGAAGATCCCGATGCGCCAGATCACGCTGTTGGTGGCCTTGCTGACCGCCTTCTCCGGGTCCTCCGACTCGCCGGCGGCCAGGGTGACGATCTCGCTGCCCATGAAGGCGAAGACGACGGTGAGCATGCCGGTGAACACCGCGCCCACCCCGTGCGGCAGGAAGCCGCCGTGGCCGGTCAGGTTGCTGGCGCCCACCGCGTGGGTGCCGGGCAGCAGGCCGAACGCGGCGAGCGTGCCGATCACCAGGAACGCGGCGATCGCGACGACCTTGATCCCGGCGAACCAGAACTCGAACTCGCCGTAGGAGGAGACCGAGAACAGGTTGGTGGCGGTCAGCACCGCCATCACGATCAGTGCCCAGCCCCACTGCGGCACGCCGGGCACCCAGTTGTTGAGGATCTTGGCGCCGGCGGTCGCCTCGACGGCGAGCACGACGACCCAGAAGAACCAGTACAGCCAGCCGATGGTGAAGCCGGCCCAGCGGCCCAGCGCGCGGTCCGCGTACGCCGAGAAGGAGCCGCTCTGCGGGTCGGCCGCCGCCATCTCGCCGAGCATCCGCATCACCAGCACGACCAGCGCGCCGGCCAGTGCGTAGGAGAGCAGGATGCCCGGACCGGTCGAGGCGATGCCCGCGCCGGAGCCGACGAACAGACCGGCGCCGATCACGCCGCCGATCGCGATCATCGACAGGTGGCGGTTCTTGAGCCCGGCCTTCAGGTGGCCGTCGCCGCCGTGTCCTATCGGGCCCTGGGGGTGGGGGGCCGAGTCGGCCGTGGCCGGCTTGGTGGTGTTCGCACTCATTCAGGGGTGCCCTGTGCCTTTCCAGCGCGGCGACCCTCGGCTCGTCGCGCAGAGGGTGGGGGGACAGACCCGCGCAATGCGGTGAAACGTAACTTCTACGCCCGGGTATCGGAACAATTCTTTGATAACTGTTCGCTTACCGAACCCAAAAGGCCAGGTCACGGCCGGTGAACTGGGTGCAGGGGAAGCTCAGATCTGACGCAATGTCACCGCTCGGGAGGCCGGATCTCGCGCAGGTCGAGCACGACGACCGCCGGTTGGCCCCGTGGTTGACCGGCGAGACGGGCGGCCAGGATGCGCGGGATGTCGCTCTCCTGCGAGTACCCGGGCGTCACGGTGACCACGTCCTCGCGCACCCGGTCGTCCCCGGGTGCGGTGTACGTCACCCGGTACGTCGTGCGTTCGGGCGGCGGGGTGGGGCTGGTCCGGCGCGTGGCGGTCATCCGCATCCACCTCCTGGCCCCATTGTGAGCGCGGTGTGGCCGATCTGCGCAAACCCGGGCAGAGTGGGACTCTCGGGGCAATCCCGACGCCGCCCGGCCGTTCCAGGAGCGACCCCATGCAGACCACCTGGAAGGGGACGATCAGCTTCGGGCTGGTCAGCATCCCCGTCCACCTCTACTCCGCGACCCAGGAGCACGACGTCCCGCTGCACCAGGTGCACGCCAAGGACGGCGCACGGGTGCGGATGAAGCGGTACTGCGAACGGGAGGAGAAGGAGGTCCCGTACGCCGAGATCGCCAAGGGCTACGAGTCGCCCGACGGCCGCACCGTCACGCTCAGCGACGCGGACCTCGCCGACCTGCCGCTGCCCAGCAAGAAGGTCATCGACGTCCTGGCCTTCGTGGACGAGGGCGAGATCGACCCGCTGATGTTCTCCAAGGCCTACTACGTGGGCGTCGCCGACAAGGCGGCCGCCAAGCCGTACGCCCTGCTGCGCGACGCGCTGGTGGAGTCCGGGCAGATCGCGGTCACCAAGATCGCGCTGCGCACCCGGGAGTCGCCGGCCGTGCTGCGGGTGCACGACGGGACGCTGGTGCTGCAGACCTGCATCTGGCCCGACGAGGTCCGCCCGGCCACCGGGATCGCGCCCGAGGAGAACGTCACCGTCCGGCCGCAGGAGCTCAAGATGGCGCGGTCGCTGATGGACACCCTCTCCGAGGACTTCGACCTGTCCCAGCTGCACGACGACTACCAGCAGGCGCTCCAGCAGGTGATCACCGCGCGGCTGGAGGGCGTCGAGGTCCCGCACGAGGAGGAGCCCGGCGCGGCGCCGGACAACGTGATCGACCTGATGGAGGCGCTGCGCAGCAGCCTCCGGCAGGCCAAGGGCGGCCGGGCGCCGGCGGAGGAGGAACCGGCGTCCGAGGAAGGCCGGGCGTCCGAGGAGGCCCCGGCGCGGAAACCGGCGCCCCGCAAGCGCGCCGCGGCGAAGAAGACCGCCGAGGCGGCCGAGCGGACCGGCGCGGCGAAGAAGACCACCACCCGCAAGGCCGCGGCATCGGCCAAGTCCGCGAATTCCGTGCGGTCCACGAAGTCCACCAAGTCCGCGGAGCCGCCCAAGTCCGGCAGGGCCGCGAAGTCGGCGGTACCGCGCAAGGTCTCCTGACCCCTCCCGGGGGCCAGGCTCTCCCTCCCCTCCCGCACTGGAGGCGATCCTGATGGACCTGCTCACCTACAAGGAACTCGACACCGGCCCCGACGCGCCGCAGAACCCGAGCTGGGGGCACCGGGCGTGGCACTGGCTGCTCAGCCTCAGTCCGACCGTGGTGACCTTCATGATCGCGCTCTCGATCGGCCTGTGCATGGTCGCGGTCCAGGTGGACCTGCTGGCGCTCCTGGTGCTGATGGCGATCTTCTGGGCCCTGACGTTCATCGCGATGGTCGGCGTCGTGGCCCGCTGGGTGACGCCCGGCCGGGGCAGGCACCGGATGGCCTCCTCCTGACCCGGCCGTACGGTGCGCCCCGGGAGCCGGGGCGCACCGGTGTCCGGGTGGGGCTCAGCCGATCCACACGGTGGTGACGTTGCAGAACTCCCGGATGCCGTGCCCGGACAGCTCCCGGCCGAAGCCCGAGCGCTTCACGCCGCCGAAGGGCAGCGCCGGGTGCGAGGCGGTCATGCCGTTGAAGAACACCCCGCCGGCCTGGATGTCGCGCACGAAGCGCTCCTGCTCCGCCGGATCGGTCGTCCAGACGTTGGAGCTGAGGCCGAACGGGGTGTCGTTGGCGACGGCCACCGCCTCGTCCAGGTCGGCGACCCGGTACACGGTGGCGACCGGGCCGAAGGTCTCCTCCTGGTGGATCCGCATCGCCGGGGTGATGCCGGTCAGCACGGTCGGTTCGTAGAAGTAGCCGGTGTCCCAGCCCATCGGGCGGCCGCCGCCGCACTCGACCCGGGCGCCGTGGGTGCGGGCGTCCTCGACCAGTTCCTCCAGGTCGTCGCGGCCCTGGCGGCTGGCCAGCGGGCCCACGTCGGTGTCCTCGTCCATCGGGTCGCCGACCCGCAGCGAGCGCATCGCCTCGGTGAAGGCCGAGGTGAAGCGGTCGTAGACGTCGGCGTGCACGATGAAGCGCTTGGCGGCGATGCAGGACTGGCCGTTGTTCTGCACCCGGGCCTTGACGGCGGTGGCCACCGCCGCGTCCAGGTCGGCGCTCGGCATCACCACGTACGGGTCGCTGCCGCCGAGCTCCAGCACCGCCTTCTTCACCTCGTCCGCCGCGGTGGCGGCGACCGACCGTCCGGCCGGCTCGCTGCCGGTGAGGGTGACGGCCGCGACCCGGCGGTCCCGGATCACGTCCTCGACGGCGCCCGAGCCGATCAGCAGCGTCTGGAAGCAGCCCTCGGGGAATCCGGCCCGCCGGAACAGCTCCTCCAGCGCGAGCGCGGTGCGCGGCACGTTGGAGGCGTGCTTGAGCAGCCCGACGTTGCCCGCCATCAGGGCCGGCGCGGCGAAGCGGATGACCTGCCAGAACGGGAAGTTCCACGGCATCACCGCGAGGACCGGCCCCATAGGGCGGTAGCGGACGTACGCGCGGGCGGCTCCGGAGTCGGTCACGTCGGCCGGGTCGGGGTGCTCGTCGGCGAGCAGCGCCTCGGCGTTGTCGGCGTACCAGCGCATCGCCTTGGCGCACTTGGCGGCCTCGGCCCGGGCGGCGGTGAGCGGTTTGCCCATCTCCTCCGTCATCGTCCGGGCGACGGCCTCCTGGTCCTGGTCCAGCAGGTCGGCCGCCCGGCGCAGCAGCGCGGCGCGGTCGGCGAAGGAGGTGTCGCGGTAGCGCTGGAAGGCGGCCTCGGCGAGGGCCAGTCGGCGTTCGATCCCGGCGGCGTCCAGCGGTTCGAAGGTCTGGAGGGTCTCGCCGGTCGCGGGGTTGACGCTGGCGATGGGCATGCGGGGCTCCCTGGGTGGTCCGGGTCCGGTGCGTCTGTGCTCACACCCTCCCCGACTGCCCCGCCCCGGGCACGCCTACGCGCCCGGCGTGTCCCGCCGGGCGCGGTCGCGCGGCCTCACTCGGGCAGCGACTCCACCCGGGCCGCCGCCTCCCGGGCCCTGGCCCCGGCCCTGGTCCGCCCGGCGGTGACCTGCCGGTCGGGGAAGCGGTGCAGGTACTCGGCCTCCAGCTGGCCGGTGCGCAGGGTGTGGCGCTTCAGCGCCTCCTCGGAGCCGTACAGGAACGTCTCGTGGCGCGTGCGGTGCAGCTGTTCCAGCTCGTGCAGCAGGGTGTCGTTGCCCAGGGCGTGCGGGGAGACGCCCTCGGGCCGGATGTGCGGGTCGTCGGCGTGCCGCATCTCGTACCTCCTCGGCGGAAGCCCTCTTCTACCGGTTGCCCGCTGTCGGCGCCGGTACACCCCCGTGATCCGCGGGCGGCTCGGCCTCCAGCTGGCCGGTGCGATGGACGGGAGAAATTGCACAAGCGAAATCGTACAAAGTCTGTCGTACAAGAGCTCTTGTTGGTACTGTCCCGGGCATGGACGACAGGACCGACGAACCGCACGGCACCCGGAGGATCTCCGACTCCCGGGTGCTCGCCGCCCTCACCCACCCGCTGCGCCGCCGTCTGCTCGACCTGCTGAAGGTCGACGGCCCCGGCACCGTGGGCCGGCTCGCCGATCGCACCGGGCAGGCGGTCGGCAACGTCAGCCACCACCTCAAGGTGCTCGCCGAGAGCGGGCTGATCGAGGAGGCGCCCGAACTCGCCCGGGACCGGCGCGAGCGGTGGTGGCGGCTGGCCGACCGTGAACTCAGCTGGACCAGGGCCGACTTCGACGGCGATCCGGTCGCCGAGGCGGTCGCGGACGCGGCCGGGTCGATCCTGCTGGAACGCCAGGTCGAGCTGGTCCGCGAGTGGCACGCCCGGCGCGGCGGCTACGGGCCGGACTGGCAGGACGGCTGTTCGGTGGCCACCCAGTCCTGGCTGCGGCTCACCCCGGAGGAGGCCAGGGACCTGGCCGCGGACCTGCACGCGGTGATCCGGAAGTGGGCGGACCGGCCGGTGCCCGAGGACGGACGCGAGCGCGAGACCGTCCTCGCCTTCGCCCACAGCGTCCCGGCGCGGCCATGACCGCCACCCTCGCCGCGCCGCCCGGCGGCCCTGGACTGCGCTCGCGCTGGGGCCTGTTCGCCCACCGCGACTTCCGACTGCTGTGGGCGGGCCAGACCGTCAGCCGGCTCGGCAGCAGCGTCACGACCGTCGCGCTGCCCCTGGTCGCGGTGCTCACCCTGGACGCCGGTCCGCTCGCGACCGGCCTGCTGACCAGCGCCGTCTGGCTGCCGTGGGTACTGTTCGGCCTGCCCGCCGGCGTGTGGGTCGGCCGGGCACCCCGGCGGGCCGTGATGACCGTCTGCAACCTCGGCTCCGGCCGCGCTGTTCGCGAGCGTGCCGGTGGCGGGCTGGTTCGGCGTGCTCACCCTGGCCCAGCTGCTGGCCGTGGCCTTCCTCGGCGGGGTGGCGGCGGTGTTCTTCGACGCGGCCGACCAGGCGTACCTGCCCGAGCTGGTGGCACCCGAGGACCTGATCGAGGGCAACGCCAAGCTGGCGGGCAGCAACTCGGCGGCCGAGGTCGCCGGGCGCGGGCTGGCCGGCCTCGTCGTGCAACTCCTGGGCGCGACAACGGGGTTGCTCATCGACGCGGTGAGCTTCCTGATCGCGGCCGGCACGTTGCTGCGGATCCGCGCCCGGCCGGAGCCGGTGGTCCGCGAGCGGGCCGCGATGCTCGGTCAGGTCCGCGAGGGGCTGGCCTTCCTGCTGCGCGACCCGTACCTGCGCGCCTTCCTGTGCTTCGGCGCGGCCGCCAACTTCGCGCTCATGGGATACCAGGCGGTGCTGGTGCCGTTCCTGGTCCGGGAGGCCGGGATCGCCCCGGGCTGGGTCGGCGTCCTCGCCTCCGCCGCCGCGGTCGGCGGCGTGCTCGGGGCGCTGGCGGCCCGCCCCCTGTGCCGCCGGCTGGGGACGGCGTGCGGGCTGCGGATCGTGCTGCTCACCGCGCTGCCGCTCGGACTGCTGATGCCGCTGGCCGGGCCGGGCCTGCGGACGGCGCTGTACCTGGTCTGCTCGCTCGCCGTCGTGGCGGCGGTGGTGCTGTGCAACGTCGTGCTCGGCAGCTTCCGGCAGTCCTACGCCCCGCCCGAACTGCTCACCCGGGTGGCAACCGGCTCGATGTTCGTCCTGCACGCCACCATCCCGCTCGCTGCGCTCGTCGGCGGCGCACTGGGGGCGACGATCGGTCTGCGGGCGACGATGTGGGTGATGACCGGCCTGCTCGTACCGGCCGGCGCGCTCCCCCTGTTCTCGCCGCTGAGGACGCTCCGGGACCTGCCGACGGAGCCTCCCCGGAGCGCCAAGATCGTAGGATGAATCCCTCCCGTTCCTTCAGGGTCGCCCCTCTACCTCCGGACAGATCGCCGATGCCGCTTCCCAAGGCCGAACTCCACCTCCACATCGAAGGCACCCTCGAGCCCGAACTCGCCTTCGCCCTCGCCGAGCGCAACGCCGTGAAGCTCCCCTACGCCGACAGCGAGGAACTGCGGCAGGCGTACTCCTTCAGCGACCTGCAGTCCTTCCTGGACCTGTACTACGCACTGATGGCGGTGCTGCGCACCGAGCAGGACTTCGCCGACCTCGCCGACGCCTACCTGGCCCGCGCGGCCGAGCAGGGCGTGCGGCACGCCGAGATCTTCTTCGACCCGCAGGCCCACACCGCGCGCGGGGTACCGCTCGGCGTGGTGGTGGACGGGCTGACGGACGCGCTCTCGCGCAGCGAGCAGCGGTACGGCATCAGTACCCGGCTGATCATGTGCTTCCTGCGCGACGAGTCCGCCGAGTCCGCGCTGGAGACCTTCGAGGCCGCCCGCCCGTACTTCGACCGGATCTCGGGCATCGGCCTGGACTCCGCGGAGGTCGGCAACCCGCCGGCGAAGTTCCGCGAGGTCTACCGCCGCGCCGCCGAGGTCGGTCTGCGGCGCGTGGCCCACGCGGGCGAGGAGGGCCCGGCCTCGTACATCACCGAGGCGCTGGACGTCCTGGGCGTGGAGCGGATCGACCACGGCCTGCGCTGCCTGGAGGACGGCGAACTCGTCGCCCGCCTGGTCCGCGAGCAGGTCCCGCTCACCGTCTGCCCGCTCTCCAACGTCCGCCTGCGCTGCGTCGACACCCTCGCGGACCACCCGCTGCGCGAGATGCTCGACGCCGGACTGCTGGTCACCGTCAACTCCGACGACCCGGCCTACTTCGGCGGTTACGTGGACGACAACTTCCGCGCCGTCCACCAGGCCCTCGCCCTCGACCAGGAGACGCTCCGCCGCCTGGCGGCCAACTCCTTCCGGGCCTCCTTCATCGACGAGCGCCGCCGGGCCGAACTCCTCGCCGAGGTCGAACGGTTCACCTTCGCCCCGGCCGCGGACTGACGGACGCCCGGCCCGGTCGCGGCGGGCCCCCCGCCGCGACCGCCCTCGCTAGTCCAGCGGCGAGGGGCCGCTCCGGGCGTACTCGAGCAGGGTCACGCCGTTGGTGAAGCGCCGGGTGTCGGTCAGGGTGACCGGGAGGGGGCGGTCGGTCGGGCTGAAGAGGTGCCTGCCGCGGCCGAGGACGACGGGGTGGACGAGCAGGTGGTAGCCGTCGACCAGGTCCTGGGCCAGGAAGGACGCGACCAGCTCGGCGCCGCTGAGGGCGAGGTCGCCGCCGGGGCCGGCGGTGAGCGCGGCGATCGACGCGGGGGTGACCTCGCGGACGACGGTGGTGTTCCAGTCGGCGTGGTCGAGGGTGCGGGAGAACACGGTCTTCGGCATGGTGCGCCAGAGGGCGGCGAACTCCGCGACCGGCCGGGAGGTGCCCGGGTCCTGGTCGGCGCTGGGCCAGTAGTCGGCCATCAGTTCGTGGGTGCGCCGGCCGGAGACGAAACCGCTCATCCGGGCGAGCCTGCGGTTGACGTAGCTGTGCACCTCGTCGTCGACGAAGTGCCAGCTGATGTCGTGCTCCGGGCCCTCGAAGTAGCCGTCCAGGGACATGGACATGAAGAGGACGATCCTGCGTCGCATCGGCGACCTCACCGGGGAGGGGGCCGCCGCCCCCGTACCGGCGGGGGCGGCGGCCGGGATCAGATCAGGGTGCTCCAGTAGTACCAGAACCGGTTGAGGACCAGCAGCGCGATCACCGCGTACCACAGCGCCGGGACCACCCAGTGGTAGCGCGCGGCCTCCCGCACCACCACCCGGGCCCGCGGGCCCACGGGGATCACGCCGCTGCGCAGGTTGTGCAGGGTGGTGTACCAGAACAGCGGGATCACCGCCGCCCACACCACCATGCAGTACGGGCAGAGCGCGCCGATCCGGTACAGCGCCTGGTACATCAGCCAGGTGACGAAGCCGATCCCGAAGACCGTCCCCGCCTGCAGCCCGAGCCAGAACCAGCGCCGGTACGACGCCCCGGCGAGCAGCCCGGCGCCCACCGCCACGACCACCCCGAACGCGACCAGGCCGATCAGCGAGTTGGGGAAGCCGAAGGCCTCGGCCTGGTCGCTGCGCATGATCGAGCCGCAGCTGATGATCGGATTGATGTTGCAGTTGGGGACGTACGACGGATCCCGCAGCAGCCGGATCTTGTCCAGGGTGAGGACCGCCGAGGCGAACAGCCCCACGGCGCCGGCGATCACCAGCAGCCAGGCGAACGGCCGGCTCGCGCCGCCGGTCCGCCCGGCCGCGACGGCGGCCGTCACCCGGTCACCTGCTTGACCATCGCGGTGAACTGGTCGGGCGAGACGGCCTTGCCGTTGGTGAGCACGTCCAGCTTCCGGCCGTCCAGCTCGACGGTCGGGGTGCCCGTCACCCCGCTCTTGTCGAACGCGTCGGCGACCTTGGCCGCCCACGGCGCGTAGGTGCCGTCCTGGACGGCCTTGACGAAGGCGTCCGTCTTCAGCCCGCGCACCTGGCCGGCCAGGTCCAGCAGGTGGTTGACGTCGCCGAAGGCGTCGCTGCGCTCGTCCGGCTGGTTGGCGTACAGCACGTCGTGGAACTGCTTGAACTTGTCCACGCCCTCGTTGAGCGCGGCGCCGGCCGCGGCCAGCGCGGTGCGCGAGCCCTTCCCGCCGAGGTTGTCGTCCAGGAACGTTGCCAGGTGGTACTCGATCTTGTAGGTGCCGTCGTCGGCCAGCTGCTGCACGGCCTTGCCGGTGGTGGTCTCCAACTGCTCGCAGAACGGGCAGCGGAAGTCCTCGTAGATCTCCAGGGTGTGCGGGGCGTCGGCCTTGCCGTAGGTGACCACGGTGCCGTCGGCCCCGCTCGCGTGGGCCGGGACGACCAGCGGGCCGCGCGCGGCGGCGTCCGAGGAGGAGTTGGAGGAGCCGCCGACGGCGAAGGCCACGCCCGCGGCCAGGGCGAGCACCGCGGCGGAGGCGGCGCCGACCACCACGCGGCGGCGGATCCGGCCGGAGCGCTCGGCCTGGGCGCGGGCGCTGCGCATGCGCTCGGTGGCGGTGTTCCCGGGATCGGTGTTCCGGGCGGTCTGCCGGCGGCCGGTCTGCGGGCCGGTCCTGCGGGTGTTGCTCATGGGGTGTCGTCCTGTGCTCTCTGCATGCGGAAGGCGGGCGCGACCGGGGTCGGGGTCGGCGCGCGGGGGCAGCGGCGGCGGCAGGCTGAGCGAGGAGGCTCAGGCGGCCGGGACGAACACCGGCGGACCGCGCCGGACGGCCGGGCGGACGACCACGTCCTGGGCCGGAACCAGCGCCCGGCTGGCCCGGGGGAACGGCACCCGCGCCACCGGACGGGCCGGGACGGGCGCGGAGAGCAGCCGCAGCCAGCGGGCGGCGGCCGGGAGGTGGCGGTGCAGGAACTCGCCCAGCATCCGGACGGCACGGGCCAGACCGGCCAGTGCGGCGTCCGCACGGCGCAGCCAGAAGGCGCCGGCCAGCGCGATCACCGTGTGCAGCAGCAGGAGCAGCAGGACGCCGGTCTGCTGGGAGACCCCGTGGCCGAGCAGGAACCCGCCGAGCGAGCCGCCGCCGCACAGCAGCGGCTGGAAGCCGTGGGCCGCGTCGGGCGGCAGGGACGGACAGGTGCTCTGCGCGACGTCGAACAGCGCGCTGACACCCAGCTCCAGCGGCACGAACACCGCCGCGATCGCCGGGTAGCCGCGCTCGCGGCCGGCCGCCGCGAAGGCGACGGCGAAGACCGCGACGGCCGCCAGGCCCATCGTGGCGGCCGGCAGCGCACGGCCGGTGACCACGACCTGGCCGAGCCCGGCCAGCAGAACGACCAGCGCGGCGAGAACCGCCGCGCGGAGCGTCCTGGTGACCGGGCCGATGTCCATGGCATCCGAGTCTGCCACAGGCGGAGTGCGGGACGACCGGCCGGACGGCGGGCTGTGAAGAGCCTCACCACCCGTGCTGAGCTGGGCTTATGTGCTTCTTACGGCCCGTCGTGCGGGTCGCCCCCGGCGGCGCTCACCCGGGCCTCCACCAGCTGCCGGAAGTGCTCCAGGTCCTCGCGCACGGCCCGTTCGATCGCCCCGGCCTGGGCGAAGCCGCGCGGCCCGCCGAACTCGCGGTGCACCGCGTCCGGGTCGTACTCCACCCGGATCTGCAGCCGGGTGTGCCGGGCGTCGAGCGGCAGCAGGGCGAAGGCGCCGCGCAGGTGGGCGGAGTCCAGCGTCCGCCAGGCCATCACCCGGCCGCGGCCGCGATCGGTGATCTCGGTGTCGATCGAACGCTCGGTGCCGCCGACCCGCACCCCGAGGTGCGCCAGGTTCCGGCCGTGCGGATGGGCGCTGCGGACACCCTCGACGAACTGCGGGTACTCGTGCACCCGGTGCAACTGCTCCCAGGCGGCGAGGGCGGGGGCGTCGATGTCGATCTGTTCCTCAAGGGTGCTCATGCGCCACCCCGCCGAGCCCGCCGCTCGCCTCGCGGGGCGCACACCCCGCGGTGAACCACTCGCTGCGCTCGCTCATGTCAGCGCCTCCTCGCGTCCCAGCCTGCTCTTCGGGCCGGGCGGAGGCAAAGGAGAACCGGAGGCAGAGGAGAACCGGGGGAGACGGAGCTCGGAGGAAAGGGTTGGGGGAGCGGGGCGGGCAGGGCGGCCCTGGGGTCGGAACGGGCCGGCGCGCTGAGAGCGCGCGGGTGGGGCGGGTCTGGGGGAGACTGGGCGCATGCCGGAACTGCCCGAGGTGGAGGCGTTGAGCGCCTTCCTGTCCGAGCGGTTGACCGGGCGGGTGATCGCCCGGGTGCAGCCGGTGGCGATCAGTGCCCTGAAGACCTACGACCCGCCGGTGACGGCCTTGGAGGGGCGCACGGTCGGGCCGGTCGCGCGGCGCGGCAAGTTCCTGGACATCGAGGCCGACGGGCTGCACCTGGTGATCCACCTCGCCCGGGCGGGCTGGCTGCGCTGGAAGGACGGCCTGCCCGCCGTGCCGCCGAGGCCGAGTCCGAAGAGCCCGCTCGCCCTGCGGGTGCGGTTGGAGGGTGAGGCCGCGGACGGCTTCGACCTCACCGAGGCGGGGACGAAGAAGGGCCTCGCCGTCTACGTGGTGGCGGACCCCGCCGAGGTGCCCGGGGTGGCCAGGCTCGGCCCCGACCCGCTTGACCCGGGCTTCACGCTGGACGCGTTCGGTGCCCTGATGCGCGGCGATCGGCGCCGGCTCAAGGGGGTGCTGCGGGACCAGAGCGTGCTGGCGGGCGTGGGCAACGCCTATTCGGACGAGGTGCTGCACGCGGCCCGGATGTCGCCGTACAAGCTGGCGGCGAGCCTCACGGAGGAGGAGACGGTCCGGCTGTACGAGGCGCTCGGCAGCACGCTGCGCGACGCGGTGGAGCGCTCGCGCGGGCTGGCGGCGGGGGAGCTGAAGGCGGAGAAGAAGCTCGGGCTGCGGGTGCACGGCCGGACCGGCCAGCCCTGCCCGGTCTGCGGGGACACCGTGCGCGAGGTGTCGTTCGCGGACTCCTCGCTGCAGTACTGCCCGACCTGCCAGACCGGCGGCAAGCCGCTGGCGGACCGGCGGCTGTCGCGGCTGCTGAAGTGACGCCTCCGGCGGGACGTCGCACGGCCCCGGGCGGGGCCGGCGGCGGTGCGCCGGACCGGCCCCGGAGCGCGGCCCGCCGGAGGCCGGGGTCACCGCTTGACCGCGACACCGCCCCAGTAGTAGGCGGCCTTCGGGTCGGCCGGCGGCTCGCCGTCCGGGCGCCAGGCCAGGACCGGGGCGACGCCCGGCTCGACCAGGTCCCAGCCGTCGAAGAAGCGGAGCACGTCGTCGTAGCTGCGCGGCACCAGCGTCATCCCGCCGGCCCGGGCGGCCTCGGCGACCTTGCCGACCGCCTCCGGGTCGAAGTCCTGGGTCGGGGTGGTGAGGGCGAGGCAGCTCCCGGCGGGGAGGGCGTCGCGCAGCGCGGCGACCCGGCCCCACGGGTCGTCCTCGTCGGCGATCAGCATCAGCACGGCGATCATCAGCAGGCCGACCGGCTGGGTGAGGTCCAGGGTGGAGGTGAGCGCCGGGTCGGCGAACAGTTCCTCGGGCTTGCGCAGGTCGGCGTGGATGTAGGTGGTGCGGCTGGCCGGGCTGGAGACCATCAGGGCGCGCGCGTGGGCGAGGACGATGGGGTCGTTGTCGACGTAGACCACCCGGGTGCCCGGGCTGACCGCCTCGGCGATCTCGTGGGTGTTCGGCGAGGTGGGGATGCCGGTGCCGAGGTCGAGGAACTGGCGGATGCCGTGCTCCCGGGCCAGGTGGCGGACGGCCCGTCCCTGGAAGGCGCGGTTGGCCTTGGCCATCTCCTTGACGCTCGGGACGGCTTCCTCGATGGCCTGCCCCATGGCGCGGTCCGGCGGGAAGTTGGTCTTGCCGCCCAGCCAGTAGTCGTACACGCGCGCCGAGTGCGGAGTGGTGGTGTCGACGCCGAAACGTTCCCACTGGCTCAGCTCGACGGCGTCCTCGCCCTGGGGGCCCTGCTGGGGGAAGTCCTGACTTGTCGTCATGGCCACGTCCTCTGATGGCAGATCATCACACTGGGGAAGGCACAGCGTAGCGGTGCCGGCGGGCGGTCCGGCCGCCCGGTCGGGCGTGGAGCGCGCAGGCGCCGGGTCCGGGGGTGCGCAGGCGCCGGGTCCGGAGTGCGGGCCGGGCCGCGCTTGGGCCGTCGGAGTGGTGATCGGGGCCGTCGGAGTTGCCGGGGGAGAGCGGCGGCGACCGGCGGGGGAAGCATCCAGAATGCTGTCAGATCGTCAGATTACTTCGCCGTTGACCTCCCGAATCACCTCGCGCAGACTGCTGCTGGTCGCCGCCGGAATGTCCCTGCTGGGCGCGGCCACCGGCTGCCGGAGTCCTTGGAGCGACGGGGACGCCGAGTCCTCGGCGGCCGGAGCGGAGGCCGGTGCGGCGACGGGCCAGGCCGGAGCCCCGGTGCCCTCCGCCGCTCCGGCCGGATCGCCGTCACCCTCCGCCGCCGGTTCCGCCGCGCCGCCCTCCGCCTCCGGCTCGGCTCCCGCTTCCGCCTCGGCGGCCACGCCGAGCGTGCAGCCCGTCCGCCGGGTGCTCACCGACGCGGAGAGCAAGCCGGTGTACGAGCTGGACGCGGCCCGGCGGGTGGTGGCCCTCACCATCGACGACGGCCCGGACCCCCGGCACACCCCGACGGTGCTGGCGCTGCTCCAGCAGTACGGGATCCGGGCGACCTTCTTCCTGATCGGCGAGAACGCCGTCGACCACCCGGCCCTGGTGCGGGAGATCGCCGACCACGGCCACCACATCGCCAACCACACCTGGACCCATCCGGACCTGCGGAGCCTGTCCGACGGCAGGATCCGGGACGAGCTGGAGCGCACCTCCGACCTCCTCCAGCGGACCACCGGGCGCCAGCCCACCTGGTTCCGCGCGCCGGGCGGGGACTGGTCGCCGGCGTCGCTCAAGGTGGCCGCCGACCTCGGGATGCGGAACATGGGCTGGTCGGTCGACCCGCGGGACTGGGCCCGCCCGGGCACCTCGGTGATCACCGACCGGATCCTCAAGGACGTCCGCCCCGGGGCGATCGTGCTCAACCACGACGGCGGCGGGGACCGCTCGCAGACGGTGGCGGCGTTGAAGGCGTACCTCCCGGTCCTGATCGACTCGGGCTACTACTTCACGGCGCCGCCGAACTGAGTTCATTTCCGGGTTTGCGGGGTAGCGGCTTCGCCGTTTAAACCACTCGAATGGATGGATTTGAAGAACCGTTTCCTCATAATTCGGGCCCTTAGGGTGATCTCGCACCAGTTCGCCAGGTACCGATGGGTACCACCTGAAAGGCCCTCACCCATGCGTCTCCGCAACGCTGCGCTCGCCGTCGCCAGCGCCGTCGCCCTCGTCTGCGCCGTCCCCACGTCCGCCAACGCGGCCACCGGTGATTTCCTCTACAGGGTCGGCCCCGGTATCCCGGCCGGGATGGCCGACCCGGCGAGCGGCCACTGCATCAACGTGTTCGGGGCCACGGAGTCCGACCCGGCCTTCGCGCCGGAGAACTTCACCAACTCGACGGCCACGGTCTTCCTCGACTTCGACTGCAGCGGTGACGTCTTCTACGTCATGAACCCCGGCAAGGTGCTCGGCAACCGCCTGAAGCTCCGCTCGGTGATCTTCTCCTGAGCCCGCCGTCACCACGGACCGGGGCGGTCCGGCGGCCCTTCGTGCCGTCGGCCGCCCCGTCGCCTTTCCTGTGGGGCCGTTCGGGTGAACGGCGTAGCGTGAAGGAGGAGGGGGGCGCCGTCCCGGCCGCGCAGGAGGTAGTCATGGCCGTACGGGAACTGGACGAGGCGAAGCAGCAGGCGTTCGCCGGGCGGATGGTGCAGGTGCTGAACGACGCCTGCCTCGGGTTCATGACCAGCCTCGGCCACCAGACCGGGCTCTTCGACCTGATGGCCGGGCTCGCGCCGTCGACGAGCGAGGAGATCGCCGACGCGGCCGGGCTGAACGAGCGCTACGTGCGCGAGTGGCTCGGCGGCATGGTCGTCGCCGGGTTCGTCGAGTACGACCCGCAGAACCGGACCTATCGGCTGCCGCCCGAGCACGCGGCGTCGCTGACCCGGGCGGCAGGGCCGGACAACCTGGCCGCCATGACGCAGCTCCTGTCGATGATGGGCGAGGTCGAGCAGGACCTGCTGGGCCACTTCCGCACCGGTGGCGGGATGCCGTACTCGGCCTACCCGCGCTTCCAGCAGCTGCAGTCCGAGGAGACCGCCCGGGTGTACGACCTGGCACTGGTGGACACCATCGTGCCGCTGGTGGACGGGCTGACCGAGCGGCTGCGGAGCGGGATCGACGCGGTGGACGTGGGCTGCGGGCAGGGACACGCCGTCCTGGTGCTCGCCAAGGCCTTCCCCGCCAGCCGGTTCACCGGTATCGACATCTCCGAGAAGGGCATCGCCGCGGCCCGTGCCTCGGCGGCGGCGGAGGGGCTGGACAACGTGCGCTTCGAGGTCGCCGACTCGGCCGAACTGACCGGGCCGTACGACCTGGTCACCGCCTTCGACGTGATCCACGACCTGGCCCGCCCGACCCGCACGCTGGCCGCGATCGCGCGGGCGCTGCGCCCCGACGGGGTCTTCCTGATGGGGGACGTGGCCGCCAGCAGCAAGCTCGAGGAGAACCTCGAGCACCCGCTGGGGCCCGCGCTGTACGCCTTCTCGACCTTCTACTGCATGACGGTCTCGCTCGGTGAGGGCGGCGAGGGGCTCGGGACGGTCTGGGGCGAGCAGACGGCCCTGCGGATGCTGGCGGACGCGGGGTTCGGTCCGGTGGAGGCCAGGCGCGTCGAGGGCGACATCCTCAACCTGTACTACGTGGCGCGGCTGCGGGACGCGGCGTAGCTTCGGAACTGTCCGGCCCCGGCCGCCGGTGCCCCGCCGCGCCCTGCGGCTCGACTGCCCCGCGGTCGGGCGCCGCGGCCCGGCAGAGCGAAGGAGGGCCTGGGATGACCGGCAACGGTTACGCACACCCCGAGGCGCTGGTCAGCACCGAGTGGCTGGCGCACCACCTGGACGACGGGACGGTCCGGGTCGTCGAGGTGGACGAGGACACCGCCGCCTACGACCGGGACCACGTCCCCGGCGCGGTCGGCTGGAACTGGACCACCGACCTGCACAGCCGGGTCGGCCGCGACTACGCCGACCGCGAGGGCGTCCAGCGCCTGCTGCGGGCCGCCGGCGTGGAGGACGACACCACCGTGGTGCTGTACGGCGGCAACAACAACTGGTTCGCCGCGTACGCCTACTGGCTGCTGCGGCTGCGCGGCTTCGGGCCGGTGAAGCTGCTCGACGGCGGGCGCAAGAAGTGGGAGCTGGAGGGGCGGGAGCTCACCCGCGAGGTGATGGACTACCAGCACACCGCCTACCGGCTGACCGGCCCGGAGCGGCCCGAGCTGCGGGCGCTGCGGGACGAGGTGCTGGCCAAGGCCGAGGTGTTCGCCAAGCCCGGCGCGGACGCGGTGCTGGTGGACGTCCGCTCGCCGGCGGAGTTCCGGGGCGAGCTGATCGCGCCGCCGCACCTGCCGCAGGAGCAGGCCCAGGTGCCGGGGCACATCCCGGGCGCCGTCAACGTGCCCTGGTCGCAGGCGGCCAACGACGACGGTTCGTTCCGCTCGGCGGAGGAACTGCGGGAGCTCTACGGGGCCAAGGGCGTGGAGGCGGAGCGCGAGGTGATCGCCTACTGCCGGATCGGCGAGCGGTCCGCCCACACGTGGTTCGCGCTCACCGAGTTGCTGGGCTACCCGCACGTCAAGAACTACGACGGCTCGTGGACGGAGTACGGCTCGCTGGTCCGGGCGCCGGTGGCGCTGGGCGGCTGACGGCGGGCGGATCGTTCGGGCGGATCATTTCGGCCGGTTTCTTTTCATGAACATCTCATGATCGGGGAGTGGGCCGGGGGTCACCGGGACAAGGATCGATCCAACCCATCGTTCCGGTGATCCTGGAGGACCACGTTGCGCAAGAGGCTGATCGTCTCTGCTGCCGGTGCCCTGAGCCTGTTCCTGGCCGTCCCCGCCTCGGCATCCGACTTCCAACCCGGCGCGGCCGGGGTCGGCGACTCCTACTACCCGACCTACGGCAACGGCGGATACCGCGTCTCGCACTACGACATCCGGTTGAAGTACCAGCCCGCCACCGACGAACTGGAGGGGACCACCACCCTCCTCGCCACCGCGACCCAGGACCTCTCCCGGTTCAACCTCGACTTCGCGCTGAACGTGTCCGAGGTGCGGGTCAACGGGCGCCCCGCGACCTTCGCCACCAGCGGCGAGCAGGAGCTGCAGATCACCCCGGCCCGGCCGCTGGCCAAGGGCAGCCAGGCCACCGTGGTGGTGCGCTACAAGGGCGTGCCGTCCACCGTGAAGAAGTACGGCTTCACCGCCTGGCTGCGCACCCCGGACGGCGCGGTCGCGGCGGGCGAGCCCGAGTCGGCCTGGTGGTGGTTCCCCAGCAACGACCACCCGAGCGACAAGGCCACCTTCGACGTCTCGGTGCAGGTGCCGGACGGCAACCAGGTGATCAGCAACGGCATCCTGACCGGCACCAGCTCGCAGGCCGGCTGGACCCGCTACAGCTGGCGCGAGAACAAGCCCCAGGCGACCTATCTGGCCACCCTCGCGGTCGGCAAGTTCGACATCAGCACGGACACCACGCCGAGCGGGCTGCCGGTCTACAACGCGTACAGCAAGGACCTCGGCGACAACGCCGACGCGGCCCGGGCCAGCGTGGAGCGCACCGGCGAGCTGGTGGACTGGCTGAGCGGCATCTTCGGCGACTACCCGTTCAGCTCGGTCGGCGGCTACGTCCCGAACGTCCCGACCGGCTTCGCCCTGGAGACCCAGACCCGGGTCTTCTACAGCCCCCGGCAGTTCGCCAAGGGCGCCAACACCTCGGTGGTCGTCCACGAGTTGGCCCACCAGTGGTACGGGGACAGCGTCTCGCTCTCGCGCTGGAGCGACATCTGGCTGAACGAGGGCTTCGCCCGTTACGCGCAGTTCCTCTGGTCCGAGCACGAGAACGAGGGCACCGCCCAGGAGCTGGCCGACTACGTCTACGCCTCGCACCCGGCCGACGATCCGTTCTGGAGCGTCAAGCCGGGCGACCCGGGCCCGGACGACCAGTTCGCCGGTGCCGTGTACGACCGCGGGGCGGTGGCCATCCAGGCGCTGCGCAACGCCGTCGGGGACGAGAAGTTCTTCCGGATCCTCAAGGGCTGGCCCTCCGAGCGCCGCTACGGCAACGCGACCATTCCGGAGTTCCAGGCGTACGCCGAGAAGGTCTCCGGGCAGAAGCTCGGCGGCCTGTTCGACACCTGGCTGTTCACCGCCGCCAAGCCGGCCGTCGGGCCCGTGCCGGCGGGCGCCCCGGCCGCGGCCTCGCTGGCACCGGCCGCGGCGGACCGGCGTGACGAGCAGCCGCCGGCCGAGCCGAAGTCGTGGAAGAAGATCCAGGAGGCCAACCCGCCGCAGGGCGTGCGGCACTGACACCTCGTCGTGCCCTGAGGTGACGGGCGGGCCCGGCGGCCCGTTCGCGCTCCCGGACCGGAGCGTGAACGGGCCGCCGGGCACCGCCGCTCCGTCGGCCGTCCGCCGTCGTCCCGTTCAGGCCTGCCCGAGCAGCTCGGTGAGGCGGCGGACGGCGAAGGGTATGAGGTCGCGGACCGGCAGCAGCCGGCACGGCGCGTCGCCGACCGCCACCTCGCGGATGCCGGCCAGTTCCTCGAACTCCCGCCCCACCACGGGGAAGTGGGTGTCGTTGTCGTCGCCGACGTCGGGCGCCTCGATCCAGACCCGCTCGCCCTGGATCGCCATCGGGAAGCGCCGCAGCTTGAGCCGGCGGTTGGGGGCGAAGGTCTCGGCGTAGTGCAGGAAGGTGTTGCGGTTGTGCCCGACGCCGACCAGCAGCACGTACCCGCCGAGGTCGTGCAGCGCGCCGAAGGGCGACTCCCGGCCGACGGCGAAGCCGAGCGAGCGGCGGGCGGTGACCTCCCGGGCGTGCGCGCCGACGGCGGCGACCGAGGCCTGCGGGTGGGTGCTGCGGTGGCTCTCCGGCAGGGCGCGCAGCGCCTCGGCCACCGCGCCCATGCGGGACGGCAGCCCGGAGTGGAACAGCGGCACGGCGGCCCGGAGTTCGGCCACCTCGGGGGTGGGCGGCCCGGTGTGGCCGGGTACCGGGTCACGGACCGTGTCGGTGGTGAAGGCGGGCACCGCGACGGTGCCGCCCGGGCCGACCGCCTCGCGCAGACTGGCCACCACGGCCGGGGCGCCGCCGTCGACCCGGCCGAGGCTGGAGAGCGAGGAGTGCACGATCAGCGACATGCCCTCGCGGACGCCGACCCGGCGCCAGCCGGCCACGAGTTCGGCGGTGGTGAGCGGGCTGCTGCCCGGTGCGGTCATGGTGTGCCCCCGTGAGAATCCGATCGTTCGGAGCGACCGTAGCGGGCGGCACTGACAGTCGGTGCCTCGGTCCCGGTGCATGAGGAGCGGGGGGTGCCGCCGGGACGCGCGGCGGCCGCCGTCCGGCCCGCGCCTTCCCCGGAACCAGGGGTTCCATAGGTCTCTCGACATGAAGTATCTTGACGTCGAGATTGGATCGACCGTGGAACGGGGGCCTCACATGCGGGGGAACGGGCTGCTGGCACAGCTGCGGCGGCCGCCGGGAGGGCGGGACGCGCGGACCATGCTGCTGGCCCAAGGCGTGGACCGGACCGGCACCGGGGTCTGGGCGGCCGCGTCGGTGCTGTACTTCACCTACGTGTGCCGGATGGACGCGGGCAGCCTCGGCCTGCTGCTCGGCGTGGGCGCGGTGGCGGGGATCGCCGGGTCGCCGCTGGCCGGCCGGGCCGCCGAACGGCTGCCGGTGCGGGGGTTGCTGATCGCGTGCCACCTGCTCCGGGTGGGCACGATGGGCCTCCTGCTGGTGGTCGACCGCTTCGCCGCGCTGCTGGCGGCCGTCGCCCTGACCTGTCTGGCCGAGCGCGGCGCGAAGACGCTGGAGATGCTGTTCGCCACCAGGGTCGCGGGCGAGCGGCGCAGCACGTACCAGGCGCTGTTCCGCAGCGTGGCCAACGCCGGGTACGCGGTCGGGGCGGGCATCGCGGCGATCGGCCTCGCGGTGGGGACGACGACCGCCTACCGCGCGCTGATCGTGGCCAACGCGCTCTCGTTCGTCCTGGCCGCCGTGCTGATCCGGCGCACCGAGGAGCCGGCGGGCCAGGGGCTGGTGGTGGCCGCCCGGCCCGGGGAGCCGACCGGCGCGTCCTCGGCGGGCGGGCCGTCCGGGGGTTCGCGTCCGGCCGGTGCGCCGTCGCCGGGTGAGCCGTCGCAGGGTGCGCCGTTGCAGGCCGAGCCGTCGCCGGGCGGGACCCCGGTCGTGGGCCCGTCGGTCCACGGGGCACCGGACGGGGGGCCGTCCGGCCTGCCGAGCCCCTGGCGTGACCGCGGCTACCTGCTGTTCGTCCTGCTCGACCTGCCGATGTGCCTGGACGACTCGGTCCTCAACGTCGGCCTTCCGCTCTGGCTCGTCCACCACACCGACGCGCCGCACGCCGTCGTCCCGGTCTTCCTGACGGTCAACACCGTGCTGGTGGTGCTGCTGCAACTGCGCGTCTCCGCCTGGGCCGAGGGCCCGCGCGGGGCGACGACGGCGGTGCGCTGGTACGGGGTGCTGATGCTCGGTGCCTGTGTGCTGGTCGCCCTCTCCACCGGCGGCGGGGCCTGGACCGCCTCGATCGCCCTGCTGGCCGCCGCGGCCGTGGTCACCCTGGCGGAGCTGATGCGGTCGGTGAGCTCCTGGGAGCTGGCGGTCAGGCTGGCGCCGCCGCGCGCCCGGGCCTCGTACCTGGGGGTGGCGGGGATGTCCCAGTCGGTGCAGAAGTCGGTGGGGCCGATGCTGCTGACCGGCGTGGTGATGGCGGCCGGACCGGTCGGCTGGCTGGCGCTCGGCGCGGCGTCCACCGGCCTCAGCGCCCTCCAGCACCGGGCGAGTTCGCGACGGCTGGCCGCATCGGCGCCGCCGCCGGCCCCGGCGGCACCGGAGCCGGCCGCCGCGGTCGTGCGGTCAGCTCCGTGAGGGGGACGGCTGCTCCGGCGAGCGCCGGAGTGGGGCGTCGCCCGCGGCGGGTCCCGCGACGGGACCGGTGGCGGAACCCGTGACGGGACCGGCGGCGGAGGCGGTGGGCGCGGGGGTCCGCATCCGGGCCGAGGTGACCAGGAGCGATCCCGCGAACGCCGCCGCGCCGGTGAGGGACGCGAACACCGTGGAGGAGGTGGCGAGGCCGGCGGCGTCGCTCAGGTATCCGGTGACGATGGGGAGGATGCCGGCGAACAGGTAGCCGCCCGCGCTGAGCGCCGCGTTGGCCTCGGCGAGGCGGCCGGGGACGACCTCGCTCCCCAGGCGGGAGAAGCCGCCGTACTGGCCCATGCCCTGGCCGGTGCCGGCGAGGACCGCCGCCAGGGCCAGCAGTGCGAGGGAGTGGGTGCGCACGGCGGCGGCGGTCGTGAGCATGGCGATCCCGGTGACGACGCCGGCGGCACCGAGGATCCGCCCGAGCGGCAGCTTCTTGATCAGGAACTGCACGCCGGTGGACGCCCCGAACATCATGAAGCCGATCCCGCCGGTGACCAGCCGGTTGCCGGTGTGCAGGAGCGGACCGAGCAGGATCGGCCCCAGGGCGAGCAGGAGTGACGTCCCCGTCATGCCGGGGATGTACACCATGAGGCTGGTGGCCAGGCCCCGCCGGTTGGCGCGGGGGACCGACGGCAACCGCAGCCGGCCCCCGGCGGCCGCCTCCCGGGGGCCCGGCGGGGGCGGCAGGTGGACGGTGTGGACGACCGCCAGGGCGGTCAGCAGCAGGACGGCTTCGAGGACGAACACCGTCACGGTGGGGGCCGCCCAGTACTCGGAGACGCTGCCGCCGAGCAGGGGCCCGGTCGCCAGGCCGGTGCCGATGGCCACCGACCCGGCGAGGACCGCCTGCGGGCGCCGTCCCGGCCCTCCGACGTGGGCGACCGCCGCCGTGCCGGCCGACAGCGCCGCACCGACCGCCACCCCGGTGAGCAGCCGCGCGACGATCAGGCTCAGGACGTGGCCGGCCGTCATGAAGAGTGCGCAGGAGACGAGTCCGGCGGCCAGGGCCGGGACCAGCACCCGGCGGGTGCCGTACCGGTCGGCCAGGGCTCCGGTGAACGGCAGCGCCAGGAGCAGGCCCCCGATGTAGGCGGCGAAGACCACCGTCGCGGTGCCGGTGGAGAAGCCGATGCGTTCCTGCCAGACGCCGAGCAACGGGGTGGGGATGTTGGACAGCATGAACACGGCGGTGATCGGCCAGGCCGCCGCCCAGACCGCCCAGGCCGGCGCCTGCGGTTCGCGGTTCACAGGCCGCGGAGGATCGGGAGCAGTTCCTGCGCGGTCCGCTGCACGGCGGCGCGGTAGCCGGCCTCCGTGAGGTCGTCGGTGGGCAGGCGCAGGATCAGGTGGCGGGCGCCGTTCTCGACGTAGCGGTTGAGCCAGTCGGCGACCTCCTGCGGGGTGCCGCCGAAGATCCCCTGGGTGGTGCGCATGGTGGTGAGCGGGAGGCCGTAGTAGGCGCGGAAGTAGGACCACAGGGTGTCCTCGGCCTGCCGGCGGTCCCGGTCGACCGCGACGGAGAGGTAGACGGCGCCGGTGACGGCGTCGGCGGGACGGCCCGCCTCCCGGCGCGCGGCGTCGACCTGCTCCCAGCCCTCGCCGTACTTCTCCGGAGTGGTGGAGGTGGGCATCCAGCCGTCGAAGCGCTCTCCCGCGCGCTGGAGCATCTTGGGCCCGGAGTGGGCGATCCACAGCGGGGGGCCCTGCGGCTGCTGCGGTAGGGGCAGCAGGGCGGCGTCCTGGAGGCGGTAGTGCCGCCCTTCGTAGGAGACGGGCTCGCCGCGGGCGGCCCACAGGGCCTGGCAGATCTCGACGGTCTCCCGCATCCGGCCGAAGCGGGTGGTGAAGTCCAGCCCGTAATTGGCGAATTCGCGTTCCGTCGCGGGGGAGGCGAAGCCGGATCCGATGCCGGCGACGAGCCGGCCGCCGGAGATCCGGTCGAGGCAGGCGAGCTCGTGCGCCAGGTGGACGGGCGGGCGCAGCGGCATGAGGACGGCGGTGCCCAGCTGGACCCGTTCGGTGGCCGTGGCGGCCGCGGCGAGGGCGAGCAGCGGGTTCATCCGGGAGCGGGCGAGCGGCGACTCCCCGGCCCAGACGGAGTCGAAGCCCGACTCCTCGGCCAGGGCGGCGACGGAGGCGAGGTGCGCGGGGTAGGGGCCCTCGTCGATGACGCTCTCCCGGCCGGGGAGGACGATGCCCACCTTGAGGTCGGTCACAGGTCCCACCCCCGCGCGGGGACGAGGCCCTCGATCTCGACGAGGAGGTCGTCGCGGCAGACGGCGACGTTGAGGTACTTCACCTCGACGCCGAGGCCGAGTTTCTCCTCGCAGACCGCGCGCACCGCCGGGATGTCGGCCTCGTGCCGCACGTACGCCTTGATCATCCTCAGGTCCTTCAGTTCGTGGCCCGCGTCGACGCCCTGGGGGGCGAGGTTCTCGCGGGAGACGAGGTGGGCGATGTTGTCGAGGGTCTCCCGGGTCTGCGCCCGGACGTCCCCGCGGTGGGCGGTCTCGTGGCCGAGGATGGACGCGGTGCCGGAGACGTAGAGCGTGTCCTCCAGCAGGGTGGCCCGGGCGAAGCTCGGCGGCTTGGGGCCGTACTGGTCGGGGTAGTGGTAGGCGGACGTCTGCCGGCTGTTCTCCAGGTGGCGGGGCACTCCCCTCCTGGTCGCCAGGAGGAAGAAGGCGATGCCGCGCCCCTGGGTGCCGATCCCGGTCGCGGCGGGGAGCTGGGCGGTGGTGTCCCCCAGGTAGGTGTGGAACGCCTGGGCGCGGCCCTGGACGAAGTCCTGGTAGACCTCCATGCCCTCGGCGTTGGTGCCGATGATGTCGCCGACGAAGTTCCACATCCGGAAGACGTGGTTGTAGTCGAGGTGGTTGACGAGCGCGAAGGCCTTCTCGTACAGGTTGCGCACCGGGGCCGTGTAGACGTCCTGTTCCGGCAGGAGCCCGGCGACGAACAGGTGGCGGCCGTCGTGGGCGTAGGCGTTGTCGCCGCGCAGGACCCAGCGCGGGCGGTCGGCCACCGTCCAGACCTCGCGGAAGGCGTCGCCGCCGGTGACGGCCATCGGGACGGCGAGGTCGGGGTGGCCGTGCTGGACGCGGGCGAGGCCGGCGGTGGCCCCGTAGGTGACGGTGGCCAGGACGTGGCGGTCCCGCCCCGGGTCGGGTGACCGGTCGAGCGGGGCGAAGTGGGCGCGGATGCTCATGTCAGCGGCGTCCTCGGGTGCGGTGGGCGGTGCCGTGGTCGGCGGGAGGATGGAGCACGGGCCGGCGCGGTCGGCGCCGGGGGCCGCCCGAGGTCTTGCGGGCGGCGTTTGTGTCAAAGAGATTGCTTGTACGTGCAAGCAGAGTGAGCCCGTAAATCTTCGAAAAAGGAAACTCCGGGGCGCCAGGATCTTGCATGCGCATGTACTCTTCTGTCAAGCAACACCCTTGCAACGGAGGCCCTTATGGCAACTTCATCCCACGCGCCCCTGCGTACCTCCGACCAGGCCGCATGGAACCGGGTGCTCTCGCTCCACTCGTACGTGGAGCGGGAGCTGGCCCTGGCGCTACAGCGGCGGCACGGGATCGGGCTGTCGGAGTACCGCTCGCTGGAGCACCTGCACCACTCCAAGACGAGCGAGCTGCGGATGCAGGACCTGGCCGACAAGGTCGGGCTGGGGCAGTCGTCGGTGACACGCCTGGTGGGCCGCCTGGAGACGGCCGGCTTCGCGTTCAAGGACCTCTGTCCCTCGGACAAGCGGGGCGTGTACGCCGTCATCACGGACGAGGGGCGCCAGCGCTACCAGGCCGCTCGCGCCACCTATGCGGAGGTCCTGTCCTCCGCGCTGAACACCTTCACCGCCGACCCCGAACTGGGCCCCACGGTCCAGGCCCTGCGCGCCATCCAGGTCTGACCCGCGCCGGCCCGGCGGGCCGGCCGCCCCGACCCCACCCCGAACGCGTTCCGCGTTCGGGGTTTTTGCTTGGACATGCAACTCTGGTGGCCTGCGTCACACTCACTTCGCCAAGTACATGCTTGACCAAGCATCCACTTGGCCCGGTAACTTCAACGTCGACACCGCACGAATTCGAACGGCCGATCGGCACTCGTCCCGACGGCTGAGCCGACCGCGAGGAATCCCGCCGTGCCATCGTCCCTCCTGGCCGCGACCGTCGCCGCTCACGGCGAGAACCGGCCCCACCGCATCGCGCTCCACTTCAACGACCAGGCCGTCACCTACGGCCGGCTGAACGAACTGACCGGGAGTCTGCGCGCCCACCTGGCGCGGCTGAAGCTCCCGGCGGGCAGCACCGTGTGCGTCCCGGCGCACAAGAACCCGCAGACCATCGCCCTGCTGCTGGCCGTCTTCCACGAGGGCCACATCGCCCTCGCACCCTCACCGGACCTGGGCAGCGCGGCACTCGAACGCCTGGCGCACCAGGCACGCGTCTCCCACCTCCTCACCGCAGCCGACGACGGCGCGCTCACCGCGCTGCCGGTGCGGGCGGAGGAGAGCGAGGCCGAGGGGTTCGCGGCGCCGAACGCGGAGCGGACCCGGCTGCTGCTGACCACCTCCGGCTCGACCGGCACGCCGAAGATCGTACCGATCGAGGCCGCCGGGTTCGAGGCCTTCGCCGACTGGGCCGTCGACGAGTTCGCGCTCACCTCCGACGAGACCGCCCTGTCCTACGCACCCCTCAACTTCGACCTAGCCCTGCTCGACGTCTGGACCTTCCTCCGGCTCGGGTCGAGCGTCGTCCTGGTGGAGCAGCAGCGGGCGACCGATGCGGCACACCTCGCCGCGCTGGTCAGCCGGCACGACGTCACCTTCGTCCAGGGCGTGCCGATGATGTACCGGCTGCTCCTGGAGGGCGGCGGCACCTTCGCGGCCGTGCGCCATGCGATCTTCACCGGTGACCGCATGCCGGCCGACCTCCTGCGCCGCGTCCCGCCGGCCTTCCCCCGGGCCGCCTTCCACAACGTGTTCGGCTGCACGGAGACCAACGACTCCTTCATCCACCGCGTCGACCCCACCGCCGTGGACGGCCCGATGCCCATCGGCCGTCCCATCCGCGGCACCGACGCCCTGGTCGTCGACGGCGAGGGCGCACGCCTCGCCGCGGCGGGCACCGGTGAACTCCTGGTGTCCACGCCGTTCCAGACCAGCGGCTACCTGCGGCAGGACCTGAACGACGCGGTGTTCACCCACCTCGACGGCCGGGTCTTCTACCGCACCGGCGACATCGTCACCCGCACCGCCGAGGGCCTCTACTTCCTGGAGGGGCGCGCTGACTGGCACGTCAAGGTCAGGGGCGTCCGCACCAACCTGCAGGAGGTCGAGAACGTCATCGCCGCCCACCCGGACGTCGCGGAGGCGGTGGTCGTGCCGCTGCCGGACCCGCAGGCCGGCGTCCGGTTGCACGCCCACGTCACCCAGCGCCCCGGTACCGACCTCACCAGCCTCCGGCTGCGCACCCACCTGGGCCGCCAGCTTCCGCGCCACGCCATCCCGGCCTCGGTGTACCTCACCGCCGCCCCGCTGCCCCGCACCTCGACGGGCAAGCCCGACCGGAACCTGATCAAGCAGAACCTCATCAAGGGAAGTGACGCATGAGCACCACCACCATCGCCGCCGAGGTCCGCGCCTACATCGTGGACCAGTTCCTGGCCGGGGAGGACGTCTCGGACCTCACCGGTGACTACGACCTGCTCGACTCCGGAGTCATCGACAGCCTCGGCCTGGTGAAGATGCTCGGGCACCTCACCTCCGTCTACCGGATTCCGGTCGACGACATCGACTTCGGCCCGGACGACTTCCGCACCATCGACTCCATCGTCGCGATGATCGCGGACCACCGCCCGGCCGCGGCCGCCTGAGCGACCGCTCCGACGGTCCGGCCCTCCGCGCCGCCCCGACCAGCCGCTCCAGCTGCTCAAGCTGCTCCGGCACCGCACCAACCGGTCCGGCCGCTGCACCGTCCCGCCTGACCGGCCGTACCGCACCGCACCGCACCGTACCGACGCACCATCCGAATCCGAAGGAGAACCAGAGAGATGTTCACCCGCAGCCTCGATGACGTCGCCGCAGTCGAGTGGGGCAACGGTCTGAGCTACCGGCTCCTGACCAAGCGCGACGGCATGGGCTTCGCCGTCGCCGACACCCTCGTGCGCAAGGGGACCTCGAGCGCCCTGCAGTACCGCAACCACCTGGAGGCCTGCTACTGCATCGGTGGCTCGGGCGAGGTCGTGGAGAAGGACGGCACCCGTCACAAGATCGTGCCGGGCACGATCTACGTCCTGGACAAGCACGACCCGCACTACCTGGTGGCCTCCGCCGACGAGGACCTCCACCTGGTGTCGATCTTCAACCCGCCTATCAACGGGGACGAGAAGCACACCCTGTCCGAGGACGGGTTCTCCCAGTACTGAGCCGCCGCCACCCCTCCGGCGGCCAGTGCACCGCCCGGTCCGGATCCCGCTCGCCGTCGGGGTCCGGGCCGGGCGCCCGGCCGCGCGCGTCCGAGTCCGCGGCCGTCCGTGCGAGCCGTCCACCCGTCGTCCTGGCACGACCTCGATCCACTGTTGCCCGATCCACTGCCGAAACGGACCCCAGGATCTCCCGTGACCGATGACCTCTTTCACCTCACCGCCCCGTGGGCCGAGCAGCTCAACGCCGACACCCGCGAGCTGGACGCGGCGGGCGCCTTCCCGCACGACAAGTGGAAGGCGATCCAGGAGAGCGGCCTGCTGCGCGTCCCCTTCGACCCGGAGTTCGGCGGCGCCGGCCGCAGCCTCACCGAGACGATGCGCGCCCTGGAGGGCCTGGGTTACACCTCCCGGGACGCGGGCCTCTCGTTCTCGACCTCGACGCAGATCGTGTCGGTGGGCACGCCCCTGCAGCGGTTCGCCAGCCGCGAACTGAAGGAGGAGTACCTGCCGAGGATCATGTCCGGCGAGGCGATCACCGCCCACGCGATCACCGAGGAGTCCGGCGGGTCGGACGCGATGAACCTGGCCACGGTCGCCCGCCGGGACGGGGACCACTACGTCGTCACCGGCGACAAGATGTTCATCACCAACGCCCCGGTCGCCGACCTCTTCCTGCTCTACGTCCGCACCGGGAAGCCCGGCCCCTTCGGCCTCACCACGCTGCTCGTCGACGCCGACACCCCCGGCCTGACCGTGGGCCCCGCGATGGACAAGATCGGCCTGCGCACCAGCCCGATCGGCACGCTCGCCTTCGACGGCATGCGCGTTCCGGTCAGCCGGCGGGTCGGACAGGAGGGCGCCGGATTCCGGGTCCTGGACTACGTGATGAAGCGCGAGGTCCTCTTCGGCTTCTCCATCACCCTCGGCGAGATGACCCGGCGCCTGGAGGAGACCATCGCCTTCGCCAAGGAGCGCCACCAGTTCGGTCGGGCCATCAGCTCCTACCAGGCCGTCTCCCACAAGATCGCGGACATGAAGATCCGGGTGGAGACCGCCCGGAAGTGGCTCACCGACACCGGCGCCAAGGTCGAGCGCAACGAGGACGCCTCGCTCGACCTCGCGGCCACCAAGACCGTGGTGTCGGAGGCCAACGTGCAGACCGCGCTGGACGCGGTGCAGATCCACGGCGGGCGCGGCGTGCTCACCGAGCACGGGATCGAGCGCGACCTGCGCAACTCGATCGCCGGAACGATCTACTCCGGCACCTCCGAGATCCAGCGCAACCGCATCGCCATGCTCCTCGGACTCTGAGCGACAGGAATCCCGACATGACCGACCAGCTGGACCACCTCACCCGCCCGACCGAGTTCCTCGACCACGAGACCGAGGCGGTGCAGGCCTTCGTCGACCACGCCGTCAAGGACCGCTCCGCCGACCGGCGGACCAACGCGGTCGAGCTCTACTACGCGGTGCGCGACGGCGTCGACTACGAGGTCTACGGCGCCCCGCTGACCCGGGAGGGCCTCAAGGCCTCCCACACCGCCACCACCAAGTCCGGTTTCTGCCTGCACAAGTCCGCGCTGTATGCGGCCGCCGTGCGCGCCCTGGGCATTCCGTCCCGCCTGGTGTACGGCGACGTGCGCAACCACCTCGCCTCGCCCCGGCTCCTGGAGCACATCGGGGGCGACGTGTTCTTCCACGGCCTCACCCAGGTCCACCTCGACGGCAAGTGGGTCAAGGCCACCCCGGTGTTCAACAAGCTGCTCTGCAAGCTGTACGGGATGCGGCCGCTGGAGTTCGACGGGCTCAGCGACAGCCTGTACCACCCCCACGAGGGCGGCGGCGCCATGGAGTTCCTCACCGACCACGGTGCCTTCGACGACGTCCCGTACGACTTCGTCCTGGAGGCCATGCGCCGCAAGCACCCCAAGTTCCTCGACGCGGGCGGCACCGGCACCGTCAGCGGTGGCCGCCTGGCCGACGAGTCCGTGCTCACCCGGTAAGGAGAGAAGCCCATGACCAGCACCCCCTCGCCCGTCGACGGATGGGACGCCTCGACCCGCATCGGCGTCGTCGTGCCGCACGCGGACGTCGGCCCCGAGGCGGAACTGCAGGCCATCGCCCCGGCCACGGTGTCCATCCACGGCTCGCGCATCCACTTCGCCGCGATGCGCGCGGGCGGCGAGATGGACGAGAAGATCCCGCACGACCCGATCCTGGCCTTCGTCCAGGCCCCGTACCTGGACAACGCCGTGGAGCTGCTGGCGGCCTCCCCGCTGCACGCGCTCACCCTCGGCTTCACCTCCTCCAGCTACGCGTTGAAGGCCCAGGGCGAGCGGGAGCTGTACGAGCGGCTGCTGCCCGTCACCCGGGGCCTGCCGATCACCGGGACCACCAAGGCCGCCCGGGCCGCCTTCGACGCGCTCGGCGCCCGCCGCATCGCGGTGGTCAATCCGCCGTGGTTCGACGACACCCTGTCGGGCCAAGGTGCCGACTACTTCCGCGAGTTCGGCTACGAGGTCGTCTACCACGGCCCCTGCGGTCTGCCCTCGAACCAGAAGGCCATCACCCCCGAGAACCTCTCGGAGTGGATCCGCACCACGGTGGCCGCCCACCGGCCGGAGGCCGTTCTCGTGGCCGGCAACGGCATCCGGGCGGTCGGCACCATCAAGGCCCTGGAGGACGAGCTCGGCTTCAACGTCGTCACCGCGAACCAGGTGATCCTCTGGCACGCCCTGCACCTCGCCGGTGCCGCCGCCACCGCCCACGGCATCACCGACTACGGCCACCTGTTCACCACGACACCGAAGGACGACCACTCGTGACGCTGCTCGACGCCCACGGCTACGAGGCCGTCTTCGGCACCCCGGAGGGCGACACCTACCGCCTCCCGCTGGTCTGCTGGCGGGAGACCGGCGACCACATGTACGGCATGGTCCTGATCAAGGGGCACCTGCGGCGCACGGACCACCTGCAGGACTTCCTGCAGTACGACCGCCGGAGCGGCGCCCAGGGGCAGGACGCGTCGGCCGCCTTCGACGCTCCCGCGGTGGACGCCCGGTCGGAGGGCGCACAGCTGCCTGCTCTCCGGTGACACCCGTGCGCCGGTCCATGGGTGCGTAAAGTCGCGGTCAACCGCGGGCCACGCCGGTGGTGAAGTCCCATGCCCCTCCGGCGGGAATCCGGTGGTCCGGCCTTTCCCGAGGCCCCCCGGTCCGTCAACCCGCGCCGCCCGCGGAGAATCCGTTCCGACGGCAGTTCGCCGTGGAACCGAAATGCCGGCCCCCCGGCGCGCGTCGGCCGCCGCGCGCCGGGCCCGTCGGCACGCTTTCCGATCAACCGCGCCCCCGGGGCGGGGGAGTGCTGACGTCGCGTCCGGTCGGTCTGGACGCGAACCACCCCCGCCCCGGCCGGTGCGAGGACCCGCGCCCCGGTGCGTGCGGCCGTGCCCGTCTCCGTTCCGCTCCGTTCCCCTCCGGACCGGGCGGACCGGGCTTCCCGACCACACCTCAGGCCGTCGGTGGGCCGGGGTATGCTTGCCGCGTCGTCGCGGGGCAGGTACACGAACCAGTCGGAGGGGCTATGCAACTCACACGATGTCCCCAGGGCGCCCAGCGGGCCGCGACCGCACCCGTCACGCAGTCCCGGAGCGCGCCGCTGTGCTGAGGCAGGCGCGCGCGGAACAGACCCGGTCCGCCCTGATCGACGCCGCCGCCGAGCAGTTCGCCACCCACGGTTACACCGGTGCCACTCTCGCGCGCATCAGCCAGTCCGCCGGTGTGACCTCGGGGGCGTTGACGTTCCACTTCCTGACCAAGGAGGAGCTGGCGCTCGCGGTCGTCGAGGCGGGGGCGGCCGCGGTCAGTTCGGCGCTCCACGAGGTGCAGCAGCTCACCACGCCGGGGCTGGTCGCCGTCAGCCGGCTGACCCAGCTGCTGGCCGCCTTCCTCCAGCAGGACGTCCGGGCCCATGCGGCCATGCGGCTCGCGTACGAGTGCCCCGGGTCCCAGCCCACCTGGGAGGAGGCCTGGCGCCCCACCCTGCTGCACGCCCTCGATCTGGCCCGGGCGGGCGGCACCACCGACACGGAACTGGCCGACATCGAGCTGCTGGTCGGCTACCTGCTGGCCGGTGCCGAGGCGCAGTTGCGCGCGGGCCGCCCGGTCCGGGCCGTGGAGCACGAGCTCGGCCAGCTGTGGCGGCGGGCGGCGGCGGGCTTGAGCGCGCGGTCGGACCACTGACCTGACGGTGCCGAGGCCGGCCGGCCCGTCGGGTCGGGCGACCTGCCGTCCGGCCGGTCGTCCCGCCGTACGGCGAGCTCGTCCGCGCCGGTCGGCGTCCGTGGCGTGAGGTCCGTGGTGCGCGTGGCGCCGGCGGGTGGCGTGCGCGGCGTGGCGTCCAATGGTGGCGGCGGTCAGGCGTCCGTGGCGGGTGCGATACGGCGTGGTGGCGCCCGGGCGCGCGGCCCTCCGGCGACCGGCACCCGCCCGGCGGGCCGGGCCCGCGCCTCCTGTCCGCACCCCTGACCCTGCGCACCGTCCGAACCGGCGGCCCCCATCGCCCGGCGGTGCGCCGACCGGCCGCGCCCATCACGAAGATCTTGTTTCGTCGACCGGACCGGTTCGCACCCGTCTCGTGGCCCGACCTGCCGGGATCGCGCCATGACGCGCGGGAAGTTGGCGAAGTGGCGGCTGGAATCCCTTTCCCCCAGAAAAAAATACTGGTCATTCTTTAATGTGGGTGGCTGTGCGAATGTTCGCAGCCGCGACACCGGAGGGGAAACTATGAGGGGATGGGACTCCGTGGCCCTGTTCACGGATCAGCTCTTCGGCCACTTGCGCAGGGCCGACCAGCGCAGGTGGGCCCACGCATACGTCAACGGCCTCCTCAGCACACCCGGCAAGAAGTCCATCCGCCGGCTCGCGGCCGTGGCGTGTGACTCCCCGACGGCATCGCAGGCCCTGCACCAGTTCGTCAACGAGAGCCCCTGGGAGTGGGAGCCGGTCTGCGACCAGTTGCGCCGGTGGGCCGAAGCCCGGGTCCGCCCCAGGGCCTGGACGGCCGCCCCCGTGATCCTGCCCAAGCGCGGCGAGAAGTCGTGCGGAGTGCACCGCCGATTCATCCCACAGACCGGCCGGACCGTCAACTGCCAAGTCAGCGCTGCCGTTTTCATGTCGACCGACGCGGGCGAGCTTCCGGTCGGCTGGTGCCTCGTGCTGCCCGAGCCGTGGGCCCGCGGACCGCTGCGCGAACGCGCCCGCATCCCGCGGACCGCCACGACCTCGTCCGAGGGCCAACTCCTCGACGTGCTCGACGTGGTGGTGCGGCGCTCGCAGCACGAGAGCGTACCGGTCGTCCTCGACCTCGACGGTTTCCTGGACTCCCGCCGGCTGCTCGACGGACTGATCAAGCGCCGACTGGACTTCGTCGTCGCGATCCCCGACGGCTTCCTGCTGGCCCCGCTGGAGCCGCAGTTCTCCGGTGCGCGCCGTCCGGTGATCGCGGCGGCCCGGGTGTTGAGCGACCGGGGCGCGGAGGCCCGTCCCGCTGCCCTGAGACCCGGCCGGGCGCCGGTCCAGGACGGCCTGGTCCAGGTGCCCGGTGTCGTCGCGGCCGACCAACGGCCCCAGCCGTTCCGCCTGTTCACCCAGCCCGATGGCCATCCGGCCGGGCCGGGCCGGCTGTGGATCACCAACATGGCGCACCGTCCGGTGGAGGAGCTCCTGGAGTACGCGGAGCGGCAGCCGGCGACCGGCGAGACCGTCGACCTGCTCCAACGGCGCTTCGGGCTACGGGACTTCGAGGGCCGCTCGTTCCCCGGCTGGCACCACCACATGGCGCTGGTGTCGGCCGCCTTCATCTACAGCCGCCTGGCGGCCGAACCGGACCGGCAGGGCGCCCGGCCCGGTCCCGGCGAGGGGAGTGACGACGGGCCGAGGCCACCGCTCGGGCCCGGTGCGCGGTGGGCGCAGGAGAAGGCTTCGAGCTACCCCGTCGCGGTCTGAACCAGCCATGCGGGGCCGGGGAGGCGGGCAGGTGGCCGGCCTCCCCTTTCGGACGGTCCGGCGGCTTCCGCCGGGCCGTCGCCGGGCCCTGACGACCGGGCATCGGTAATCTTCCGGGCCAGTTCCGGTGGTTGCGATTGACAGCAAGATGTATGTTCATGCAAGCTCTATCTGCTCGCTCGAGTTTTCTGCGGGCTCAGAGAATATGTACATACAAGCAACTACTGGGGACTCCATGCCTGACGTCACGGCGCCCATCTCCCCCGCCCCGGCCGCGGTCTGAGCGGGGGAGCAGCGGTGCGCACTTACGAGCTTTCACAGAGCGAGCTGACCGAGTACGCCCGTGAGGCGGTACGGATCAGCCGCGAGCACGTCGCCAAGGGCGGCATCCCGTTCTCCGGCGTGGTGGTCAACCGCGGCCGGATCCTCGGCACCGGCGTCAACCGGGTGCGCGAGGACAACGACCCCACCGCGCACGCCGAGGTGACGGCGCTGCGCGAGGCCGCCGCCGCGTACGGGCTGCACGCCACCGCCGGGGCCACCCTGTTCGCCTCCGGCGAGCCGTGTGCCCTGTGCTACATGGCCTCGCTGTACTTCAACGTCAGCCACATCGTGAACGTGGTCGACCGCAAGACGGCCGCCCGGTACGGCTTCGACTACACGAGCTCGTACTCGATCTTCGCCGAGGACCCGGAGAACTGGCCGGTCAAGGTCACCTGGCTGGAACTCCCGGAGGGGACGAAGCCGTTCGAGGAGTTCCTCGCGATGGAACGGGGGCGGTGATGACCGGTACGACGACCGGCAAGGTCGGCATCAAGGTCTGGTCGGACTACGTCTGTCCGTTCTGCATGCTCGCCGAGGGGCCCCTGCACGAGGCCACCCGCGACCTCGACGTCGAGATCGAGTGGATGCCGTTCGAACTGCGGCCTCACCCGACCCCGACCCTGCGTCCGGAGGACCCGTACCTGCCGGCGATCTGGGAGCGTTCGGTCTATCCGATGGCCCGGCGGATGGGTGTGGACATCACCCTGCCGACGATCTCCCCGCAGCCCTACACCCGGCTCGCCTTCGAGGGCTACCAGTACGCGGCGGAGCACGGCAGGGCCGCGGAGTACACCCCGCGCGTCCTGCGGGCGTTCTTCCAGGAGAACCGGGACATCGGCCGGATCGAGGTCCTCGCCGACATCGCCGCCGAACTCGGTCTCGACGCCGAGGAGTTCAGCCAGGCGCTGGTCACCGGCAGCTACACCGAGACCCACCGGGCGGCGCTGCGGACCGCCGAGGCCTACCGCATCTCCGTCGCTCCCACGATCATCATCGACGGGCGCCACCGCATCGAAGGCGTCCCCGCCGTGGCCCAGATCCGCAAGGCCGTGCTCGACGCCCAGGCCGAACAGGCCGCCGCCGGCGACGCCCCTGCCTGCCGGATCGACGGGTGCTGACCTGACCCGTTCGCCGGGCCGGCGCACCGGCCGGCCGACGGAACGTCACTGACGTCGTCCGACCGGCCGGACCACCCGGCTGCGGGGCGACGCCCGGCCCACCGGGCCACCGGCTCGTCGCGCCGCCCGACCGACCCCCCGCGTCGGCCCGTCCCACCATCCGCTCGCGCCCGTCGGCGCGCAGCGGAGCACCGCCTCGCCGTCGCGGCCCCGCCCCGACCTCCCGCGTCGCGGGCCCCACGGCGGACCGTTCCCCCGTTCCCCCGTTCCTCCATCCCCCGTCCCCCGGCGCAACGCCGACCTCCAAAGAATGAAAGGACCAGCCATGCAGTGGTTCTACCTCGCGATCGCGGACATCTTCGAGATCGCCGTCGCCATTGCGGCCGGTAAGGCCGAAGGCTTCAAGAACCGTACGTGGACCGCCGTGACCCTGATCACCGGTGCCCTCGGGACCTTCTTCCTCAGCAAGGCCCTGCTCACCTTCGACGTCGGCGTCGGCTACGCGATCTGGACCTCCGTCGCCGGCATCGGCATCACCCTCCTCGGCGCCCTGCTCTTCGGGCAGCGCCTGAACTGGCGCAAGGCCGTGGGCATCGCCGTCATCATCGCCGGGGTCGTCGGCCTCCAGCTCAGCGGCGCCGCCTGAGAATCCCGTCCCCGTACTCGTCCCCGTCCGACCCACCCTTCGAAAGGACTTCCGCACATGTCCGACACCGGGCGCAACTCGGCCAATTCCTGGATCATGCTCCTGCTCGCCGGCGGGTTCGAAGTCGGCTACGCGCTCTCCGTCGGCGGAAGCCACGGCTTCACCCGCCTGACGTGGTCCCTGGTCGCCGTCGTCTTCTTCCTGCTGACGCTCTGGGCGCTGAGCGCCGCACTTCGCACCATCGACGTCAGCATCGGCTACGCCGTGTGGGCCGGCATCGGTTCCGTCGGCGCGGCGCTGCTGGGCCCCGTCATCTTCGACGAGACCCTCACCCTGGTCCAGGCCGTGTGGCTGGCCGTGATCATCGCCGGAGTGGTCTGGCTCAAGCTCGCCGACCGGCCGGCGAAGACCTCGGAGGACGCGGCCGTGCCGCTGGAGGCCCAGACCGTGGACGCCTGACGCGTGCCGCTGCCGGAAGCGCCGCCGTGCCGCTCCCGGGCACGCCGATCGAGACGGGTCTCGGTCGGGTGGCCGAGGAGCGGCCGGGGCGCAAGGAAAGGGCCTCGTGGTGGCCCGGCGGGTCTTCGGACCACGCCCGGGGAACCACGAGGCCCTGCCTTCGTGCTCCGCGCCGGTGCGAGCGGAAGCTCCGGAGCCGCCCGGTTCGGGTTGCGAGGGGCCGGAGCTGGAGCCGGTGCCGCAGGGCCTCGGTCGGGCCCGGACGGGTGCGGGTCAGGCCCGGTCGGCGGTGACGACCTGGTAGTCCAGCAGGCCGTCGCGCCAGGCGGTGAGGAAGTGGTGGGTCCAGTGACCGGGCGGCACGGCGTCGGCGAGGTAGCGGTCGAGGCCGGGCCAGACGTGCGAACCGATGGACTCGGTGGCCACGGTGGCGAAACCGGCCGCGGTGAGGCTCGCGACGAAGCCGTCCAGCGGATGGGCGACGTCCAGGCCGTCGGCGAAGCTGGCGAGCAGGATCTTGAGGCGCTCGGCGGCCTCCGGCCCCGGGGCCGTGAAGAAGGTGGTGACCACCAGGCGGCCGCCGGGGCGCAGCACCCGCGCGGCCTCGGCGGCGAAACCCGCCAGCTCGCGGAAGTGCTGGGCGGCCTCGACGGAGTACACGCCGTCCAGGGACCGGTCGGCGAAGGGCAGTTCGTCGGCCGCGCCGATCGTGTAGCCGAGCCGGTCGGGGTAGCTGGCCAGCGCCCGCGCGTTGACGGCGCGGGCGCGCTCGATCTGGTCCGGGTGGATGTCCACGCCCGTCACCGCCGCGAAGCGGAACTCCCGTAGCGCCAGCGCCGCCCCCAGCCCGCGTCCGCAGCCGACCTCCGCCAGCCGCAGCGACTCGCGCGGCTCGGGGAAGGCCCGCAGGACCCGCCGGTACAACTGCTCCTGGCTGCGCACCCGGTCCTCGGTGGTCGGGGCGGTGAGGTCGATGCCCTGCCAGTCGCCGAAGTTGATGAAGCCGCCGGCGAACCCGGGCGTCTGCGACAGGTCGTCCGTGCCGTACGTCCGGCGCACCGTCGGTGGGATGTGGTTGTGGTCCATGGGCCGCTGGGTCTCCTGCTCGATGGGCGCCCGGCCGTCGGGCGCGCGAGGTACGTACCCAAACCTGTGGTGCTGCGAACACGGTACGTGACGATGCCGGCGCGGTGCTCACCCGGTGATCCGCCCACGTGGCACCCCGCCGGGCAGGCCGCCGTGCCTTCGGCGGGCGGGCCCGCGCGGGCGGTGGTGAAAACCCGGTGTCCACGGGCGGACGGTTCGCTACAGTCCGCCGGGAGTTCCAGGCGATCACCGACGAACAGGAGTGACCACGGATGAGCACCGACGAACGCCCCGTACCCGGGCTGACGGACGGCGAGCGCGAGATGCTGCGCGGGTTCCTCGACCACCACCGCGCGACCCTGGCCATGAAGTGCGAGGGCCTCACCGACGAGCAGCTGCGGCAGCGCTCCAGCCCGCCGTCCACGCTCAGCCTCCTCGGGCTGGTCCGCCACATGGCCGAGGTCGAGCGCACCTGGTTCCGCAAGGTGATCAACGGCGAGGACGTCCCGCTGGTGTGGTCCGCGGACGGCGACTACCAGGTGGCCTACGACGCCACCGGCGCCACCCGCGCCGAGGCCTTCGCCGCCTGGCAGGCCGAGGTCGAGCACTCCCGCCGGATCGAACGCGCCGCTCCCAGCCTCGACGTCACCGGCTACCAGCCCCGCTGGGAGGCCGACGTGTCGCTGCGCCTGGTGATGCTGCACCTGATCCATGAGTACGCCCGCCACAACGGGCACGCCGACTTCCTGCGCGAGGCCATCGACGGCGTGGTCGGGGTGTAGCGGCCGCCCGGGGGCCTACCAGCCGAGGAGGTGGGTGCGGGCGGTGAGGGCGCTGAGGACGGCCTTCGCCGTGGTCTCGGGGGTGAGGGCGGACGTGTCGAGGGTGTGGCGGGCGCCCTCCAGGGCCTCGTTCCGGGCTTCCGGGGCGATCCGGGCTTCCGGGGCGTTCCGGGCTTCCGGGGCGTTCCGGGCTTCCGCGGCCGACGGGCCGGCGTCCAGGACGACGTAGTGGAGGGCGGCGCCCGTGGTGCGGCTCTCCCGGCGGAAGGTGGCGAGGGTGGGCGGCGGCTCCGGGCACTCGACGACGACCTGGTAGCCGCCGGTGGCGTAGGCGAAGGCGGCCTGGGCGGCCGCCGCGAGGGCGGTGGCGTTCTGGCGCCCGGCCTCGGGGAGCTCGACCGGCAGCCGGCCGTTGCGGATGACCCGCAGGAAGTCGTCCGTCCGCAGGTGGACGCTCGGGTGCAGCTCCTCGGCGAGCAGCCCCGCGACCGGACTGTGCCCGCCCCCGGTCGGGTCGACGAGGACCAGGACGCCCCCGGCGCCCCGGCCGCCCCCGAGCTCCGGCCCACCTACGGTCGTACGGTTCACAGCTGCTGATCCCTTCGCGGGCCGGGGACGGGCGGATAGCCGGGGCGAGGCGGTCGGAGTGCGAAGGAGCCGGTCGGCCCGGATGCGGACAGCAGACCGCCTCATCCCTACGACTGATGCGTTTCGGGGATCAACCTAGTCCAAACGGGTGCCCCGAGTCGTCCCCCTCCCGGTCCGCGGGCGGTCGCCGCCGGCCGTCAGCGCTCCTCGGCGCGCAGCACGATCGGGTTGGTCAGGGCCGCCATCGGGCCCCAGGGCAGCTCCCCGCCCATCGTGTTGCCCTTCCCCGGGCTGCCGTCCGCCCTCGGGTGGCGGACCTCGGCGCGGACGTAGGCGGCGAGCGCGGCGGTGGTGCGCCAGACCACGGTGCCGGAGCCGTCGGCCGGCAGTGACTCCTGGTGCATCTGGCCCTCGTCGGTGAGCAGCCGGACCGTGCCGCCGGGCACCCCGGAGACGCTGAGCCGGACGTCCAGCGGGGCGTCGGCCGGAACGGTCAGCTCCTCGCCGATGCCGGCCCGGCGCCCGTGGCCGGTGACGCTGAGGTCCAGGTGCACGGCGGCGGACTCGGCGAGCCAGCTGCGCCCGGCGCGCAGCCCGTCGAGGACCGCGTCCCGGGTGAGGTCCTCGGCGAGGACGACGGTATGCGGGGAGCCGATCACCTGGGGCGCGCTGTGGGCGTCGCTGTTGCCCATCGCGGGCAGCCAGGAGCGGCCGCCGCGCAGGGCGACGGCGAGCCCGGAGTCCCAGGTGTCGACGGCGGACTCGTCGTCGTACGTCCAGGGGCCGTTCCACACCTCGACGGCGTCGGCCTGCTCGTAGCCGAACTTCCACTGGCAGGCGACGTACGGGCAGTAGGGGTGCGCGGGCACCACCAGTCCGCCGGAGCGGTGGACCTGGCGGACGAAGCGCGGGTACTCCTCGTCCCGGGAGCGGTAGCGCCAGTCCACGAACTGGCCGGCCTCCAGGCCGAGGGCCAACCAGTGGCCGTTGCGGGTGGTGATCTCCTCGCCCGGCAGGATCAGCAGGTCCGGGCCTGCCAGCAGGCCCCAGACGGCGTGCGAGGAACTGGTGTTGTGGTCGGTGGAGACGATGAAGTCCAGACCTGCCGCCCGGGCGCCGGCCGCGACCTCCTCGGGCAGGCGGCGCCCGTCGGAGTGGACGGTGTGCAGGTGGCAGTCGCCCCGGTACCAGGCGCGGCCTCGGCCGCGGGCCCGCTCCGGCGGGTAGTGCGGGGTGAACTCCGGCCCCGGGGTGCCGAAGCGCAGGGTGACCTGGACGTGGTAGTCCAGGCCCTGGGGGGCCACCTGGTAGGGGCCGAGGGCGATGTGCCAGGTGCCCGGGTTGATCGGGCCGGGGAGGTAGCCGGGGGTGGCGGTGTCCCGGGCGAGCGTGAACCCGGTGCGGAATCCGCCGGACCAGCCGCGGAAGCCGGGTCCGCCGAGGTCGGTGCCGCGTTCGTCGAAGATGCCGATGTCGCAGGAGTTGCCGGGGGTGCCGGGCGGGACCTGCGGCCTGTCGTAGCCGTAGGAGACGGCGATCTCCCGGACGCCGTCGGGGACTTCGAATGGGAGGTAGACGAAGTCGGGGGCGCCGGTGGGCAGATGGCCGGTGAGGGTGAGGGTCCGCTCGGTCTGCTGTGCGGCTTGTTCCGAGGCCGGTCGCACGGGTTGCCGGGAGGGCTTGGGCGGGGCCGCGGCGGCCGGCCCGGTGGCGGCGGCGAGACCGAGGGCGGTGGCGGCACCGGTGGCCAGACCGGTGCGGAGCAGGGCGCGGCGGGGCGGGTGCGGGGGGTCGGGCTGAGCGGCGGTCGGGGTGGTCGCTCCGGCGGGGGTGGTCGCTCCGGCCGGTGCGGTCGCTCCGGTCGGTTCGGGTGGGTCGGCGGGCATCGGGGCCTCCTGCTGGGACGGGGGTGCGCCGGCTGTCTGCCCACGGGGGGGTGAACCGGGGGTGAGGCGGGGCGCACCGGGGTGGGGCGGGTCGGTGAAGGGGGTGCGGGCGGGGACGGGGGGCGAGTTGCGGGGAGTGACGAATGGTCGGTTCATAGTCATGTAGTCAGTTGATATGACCAGTGGCGATGGATCGGGAGGCCGGTGTGGCACTGAGTCGGCGGGCGCTGTTGACGGCGGCGGTGGCCGGTGGCGCGCTGGCGGGGTGCCGGACGAAGCGGGCCGTCGAGGCCGGGCCGGCTGCTCCGGCTGCGGCCGGGGCGTCGGCCTCCGCTCCGGGTGCTCCGTCTGCTCCGGCCGCGCCGTCGCCGTCGCCGATGTCAGCGACGACGGCCGCGGTGACGCCGACGGCCGCGCCCGCCGCCACCTCGTCAGCGGTCCCGGCAGCGGCCCCGTCGGCCGCGCCCGCGGCCCGCCGGGAGCCGACCCGCGAGGAGGTGGTCCAGCGCTACGGCGGCACGGCCCCCGGGGACTGGGGGCTGGAGGTCGCCGGGGTGATCACCGAGTTGCCCGAGGGGGAGCGGGCCATGGCGCTGACCTTCGACGCCTGCGGCGGACCCGGCGGGAACGGCTACGACGCCGACCTGATCGACTTCCTGCGCGGGAGCCGCGTCCCGGCGACGCTCTTCCTGAACGCCCGCTGGATCGACGCCAACCCCGACGTGTTCGAGCAGCTCGCCGCCGATCAGCTGTTCGAGATCGGCAACCACGGCACCGTCCACCGGCCGCTCTCGGTGACCGGCAGGTCCGCCTACGGCATCGCCGGGACGGGCGACGTCGGCGAGGTGTACGACGAGGTCGCGGGCAACGCCCGGAAGCTGGCGGAACTGCTCGGGCGCCCGCCCCGGTTCTTCCGCTCCGGCACCGCCCACTACGACGACGTGGCCACCAGGGTGGTCGCCGACCTGGGCGAACACATCGCCGGATTCACCGTGAACGGGGACGACGGCGCCACGCTCAGGGCCGCCGAGGTGCGCGCCGAGGTGGCGTCGGCCCCGCCCGGGGCGATCGTCATCGGCCACATGAACCACCCGGGCGGCGGCACCGCCCCCGGGTTCGCGGCGGCGGTGTCGGGCCTGCTGGGGGCGGGGCGGCGGTTCGTCCGGCTGTCCGACGTGATGTGAGGCCGGGTCGGGGCTTTCCGAACCGGGTCGGAACGCCCCGACGGTCGGCAGGGTTCGGAGGCGGTCGGCGGTCGGCGGTCGGCAGGGTTCGGAGGCGGTCGGCGACGCTACGCCAGACGGAGGCCGCCCGGGTGCTCCTCCTCGATGACCTGGACCAGCCAGTCGAAGACCGTCGGCCCCTCGCCCGCCCGGGCGGCGGCCAGCGCGGCGGCGACGTGCTCCCGGTTGGCGGGGTGGCAGCGCGTCAGCCGCAGCTCCAGCTGCCGGACCGTCTCCGGGTACCCGAGGTTGCGGCGGGAGACCGCGTGGTCGCGCCACTCGATGACGTAGTCGCCGTCCTCCGGCGTGCCGTAACCGCCGCGCAGGCAGTCGGCGAAGGCGTCGAGGTTGCGGCCGAAGTAGCCGTCCGCGCCCATCTCCCGTCCGACCGCGTCCCAGAAGTCGTCCAGGTCGCCGATCGTGCTGCCGTCGATCACGTAGGTCACCGTCACGCCGTCGAGGATATGCCCGGCCGGCGAACGGGCCGACGACGGGCGGTTACGGCTCGACGGCGATCGCCGTGGCGACCAGCCCGCCGCGCACCGCCCAGCGGCCGTCGAAGCCCTCCAGGCGGCGGCCGCCGACCACCGGGCCGGGCACCAGCAGCCGGGCGGAGAAGGTGCCGTCGGGGGAGAGGTCGAGCTCGGCCTCGTGGAAGTCCAGCCAGAGGGCGGTCAGCGGGAACCAGGTCTTGTAGACGGACTCCTTGGCGCTGAACAGGATGCGGTCCCACGGCGTGTCCGGGTGCTCGGCGGCCAGCTTGGCCAGCCGCTGCTGCTCGACGGGCAGGGCGACGGAGTCCAGGACGCCCTCCGGCAGCGGCAGCGCGGGCTCGGCGTCGATGCCGAGGGAGGCCAGGGTGCCGGTCCGGGCGACGGCGGCCGCGCGGAAGCCGTCGCAGTGGGTGAGGCTGCCGATCACGCCGTTCGGCCAGCTCGGGGCGCCGCGCAACCCGGGGACGAGCGGGCGGTACGGGACGCCCAGACGGCCCAGGGCTGCGCGCGCGCAGTGGCGCACGGTGGTGAACTCGCGGCGGCGCTTGTCGACGGCCCTGGCGACGACCGCTTCCTCGGCCGGCTCCAGCCGGGCCTGGGGCGGGTCGTCGTAGGCCACCTCGGTCACGACGACGGCCGGCAGCAGGTCCCCGATCACGTGTTCCCCCCTCGCTCGTCCCGCGCGAACGGGCGTCGCGCGGGACGAGCGTAACCCGGGCGGGCGACGCCGGTCGGTGGTCTTCGAGGATCTCCCCGGCTCCTCGCCAGGGAGGGGCGGCCTACCGCCGCCCGGCCTTCGTCACTGCCCGAGGAGTCGGGCGAAGTCCAGCCCGAGGCTGCCGAGCACGGGCAGCGCGCCGAGGTCGGTCACGCCGGCGACCGGGATGCTGTAGCCCTGGTTCACCTCGCGGGGTGCGGCCGCCGAGGGCGCGGCGAGCGCCGGGGTCAGGACGGCGCCGAGGAGCAGGGCGGCGAGTGCGGTGCGCATGGGACGGTCCTCCGGAGCGGGCGGGCTGACAGGGGTGACGGTCTGTCAACACCCGCCGGGGAGGGGCGGTCACGCATCTTCGCTCCTTCGGATGCATTGGTAAAGCTCCCTGACTTGTGTTCATGACAACAGCGGAGAGGTCTGGACCAGATGGAGGGGGAGCGCATAAATTCCCCTCATCCGGGCGGTCGCGGGCGAGAAGTTCCGTCGAACTGTGCTGCAGACGCGGCGACTGTCTGTCATGTCCATGACCGGCTCCATCGAACCGGAGGGAACGAACCATGCGCGCCATCGGCAAGAACCTCAGGATCCTCGCGGGCGCCCCGCTCGCCGCAGCCGCTCTGCTCGCCCTCACGGCCGGCTCCGCCAGCGCCGCGATACCGATCAACAAGCCCATGACCGGCAAGGCCACCTACTACAACGACGCCGGCTACGGCGCCTGCGGCACGCAGATCAACGCGGCCACCCAGATGTTGGTCGCCGTCCCGCGCAGCTGGTGGACCTCCGCCAACCCCAACAACGACCCGCTCTGCAAGGGCATCTCGGTCAAGGTGACGTACCAGGGCAAGACCATCACCGTCCCGGTGAAGGACCAGTGCCCTTCCTGCGACGCCACCCACATCGATCTCAGCCAGCCGGCTTTCGCCAGGCTGGCCCCGCTCGACAAGGGCGTCATCAACGGCCTCACCTGGCAGTTCGTCAAGGCCGGTCTGAACGGCAAGGCGGTCGAACTCTCCGAACCGGTCACCGCCTCCACCGTCGGCTGAGGTCGCCCGCTACCGCGCTGCCCGCCCCCGCCTCCGCCCCCGCCCCCGCGCCCGGGGGCGGGGGCGCTGCCGGCCCGGGCACTGGCTAGCCTGGGCCGGGGCCCGCGGGCCGGCGCCGCGGTGGCGGCCGCGCTCCGCGGCCCGGTGGTCCGCCGGTGGTGAGAGGGGAGTGGGCGGGATGGCAGGGGCGAGGACACCCGTGCTCTACGTCGTGGTGTGCGCGGCGGGAGTCGCGGGCGGCGTCGGGGAGCTGATCTCCGCGGCGCAGGACCGGGGCTGGGACGTCGGCGTGGTGGCGACCCCGCTCGCCACGGGTTTCATCGACGTCGCCGCCATCGAGGCGCAGACCGGGCACCCCGTCCGCTCCGCCTGGCGCAAGCCGGGCGATCCCCGGCCGCTGCCCGACCCGGATGCCCTCGTCGTCGCACCGGCGACCTTCAACACGATCAACAAGTGGGCCGCCGGCATCTCGGACACCCTCGCGCTGGGGATCCTCTGCGAGTCCTACGGGTGGGGGATCCCCGTCGCCGTGCAGCCCTGCCTCAGCGCCGCCCAGGTGGCGCACCCGGCGTACGGGGAGAGCCTGGCGAAGCTGCGGCGGATGGGCGTGCGGATCGCCGACTTCACGCCCGGGGCCTATCGCTGGACGCCGGTGCTCGCGCTGCTGGAGAGCTGACAGGGTGGCCGGCCCGGCCCGGGGATCCTGGCACTGTGCGGGGTGGTCCCGGTGATTTCCCGGCGGTAGCGTCCGGGCAGGTCAGCAGCGGTGCGGGAGGTCCCGGTGGGAGCGGTCAACGGCGAGGTGTCGTTCTGGTACGCGGCGAGCGGCCTCCCGGAGGCCGGGGCCGGCCTGCCGGGGGACCGGGACGTCGACGTGTGCGTCGTCGGCGGCGGGTACACCGGGCTCTGGACGGCCTACTACCTCAAGAAGGCGGACCCCTCCCTGCGGATCGCCCTGCTGGAGCGCCGCTTCTGCGGGTACGGCGCCTCGGGGCGCAACGGCGGCTGGCTGTACAACGGCTTCGCGGGGCGCGCAGCCTTCGCCGAGCGCTACGGGCGGCCCGGCGCGGCGGCGATGCAACGGGTGATGGACGAAGCGGTGGGCGAGGTCGCGGACGTGGCCCGCGCGGAGCGGTTCGACGCCGACATCGTCCATGGCGGAGTGCTGCGAGTCGCCTGGAGCGAGCCGCAGTTGGGGAGGCTGAGGACGCACGTGGCGGCGGAGCGCGCGTACGGCGAGGGGCGGGTCGAGGAGCTCACCGCCGAGCAGGCCGCCGACCGGATCGGCGTCGCGGGCGTGCTGGGCGGGGTGTGGTCCCCGTACGGTGCCCGCATCCAGCCCGCCCAGCTGGTCCGCGGGCTGGCCCGGGTGGTGCGAGAGCTCGGCGTGGAGATCCACGAGAACACGGCCGTGACCGCCGTCCGGCCCGGCTCCGGCCGGAGCAGGCCCCGCGCCGTCACCCCGTACGGCACGGTGACCGCGGACCGGGTGCTGCGCGCCACCGAGGGTTTCACCGCCGGACTGCGCGGGGAGCGGCGCACCTGGCTGCCGATGAACTCCGCGATGATCGCCACCGAGCCGCTCCCCGCCGAGTTCTGGGCGCGGACCGGATGGCACGGCCGGGAAGTCCTCGGAGACTTCGCGCACGCCCACACGTACGCCCAGCGCACCGCCGACGACCGGATCGCGCTCGGCGGCCGGGGCGTCCCCTACCGGTTCGGCTCCCGGACGGACGCGGACGGCGGCACCCAGCCGGAGACCGTCCGCCAACTGTGCGCGATCCTGGACCGGTTCTTCCCCGCCGCCGCGCACGCCCGGATCGACCACGCCTGGGCGGGCGTGCTGGGTGTGCCCCGGGACTGGTGCGCCACCGTCGAGCTGGACCGGGGAAGCGGGCTCGGCTGGGCGGGCGGGTACGTCGGAAGCGGCGTCGCCACCGCCAACCTGGCCGGGCGCACCCTGCGCGACCTGGTGCTCGGGCGGGACACCGAGCTGACCGGGCTGCCCTGGGTGGGCCACACCGTGCGGCGCTGGGAGCCGGAACCGCTGCGCTGGCTCGGCGTGCACGCGCTGTACGCCGCGTACCACGCGGCGGATCGGCAGGAGGCGGCCGGACGTTCCACCACCTCGCCGATCGCCCGGGCCGCGGACCGGATCTCCGGGCGAATCTGACGACCCGTTCGAGCGGTCTGCGCGGTCGGGCGGCATGCGGTCCACGGTGGAGCGCGCACGGTTGGAGGCGTGCCGAGTCGAGCCCTCCCCGCCCTGTGCGCCGCCCTGCTGCTCTGCGCGCCCGCGGGCCGCGCGTACGCCTTCTCCGCCTCACCCTCCTCCGTCGCGCAGGTGGTCGTCGCCGACCAGGCGTCCCGCCGCGTCCTCGTCCTGGAGTGGAGCGAGGAGCTGACGCATCGTCAGCAAACGCAGGAGCCGGCGCTGGTGTGGTCCTGGACCGCGGACCGGGCGCCCGACCTCGCCGACCTCCACCCGGAGTGGAGCTGGACCGGTCCGGACGAGGCCAAGAGCCGGACGCTGGACGGCCGCCGCTATCTGCTGACCACCGCCTCCGGCGGACTCGCCGCCGTCGTCGACACCGCCACCGGCCGCAGCCGGTGGGCGGCGGACCTCGGCCGGGACGTCAACCCGCACAGCATCGAGCTGCTCCCGGACGGCAATGTCGCGGTCGCCGCGAGCGCCGGGGGCTGGGTGCGGTTGTACGCCGCCTCGCAGGGCTCGCGGGCGACCGCTCACGCGACCTTCCGCCTCGCCGGAGCGCACGGGGTCTCCTGGGACGAACGCACCGGCCTGCTCTGGGCGCTGGGCGACGACGAGCTGACCGGGCTGCGGGTCGGCGGCACCCCGGACGAGCCCACCCTGAGTGCCGTCCGGAGCGCTCCGCTGCCGGACCGGGGAGGCCATGACCTCGCGCCGGTGCTGGGCGCGCCGGGCCGGTTCTGGGTGAGCTCGCTGACCGGCCTCTGGCGGTACGACCCCGCCGCCGACGGGTTCACCGCCGTTCGGCTGGCCGAGCCGGCCGACGAGCGGGACGTCAAGAGCATCGGCGACGCCCCGGGCACCGGGCGGCTGCTGACGGTGCGCCCCGATCACCGCTCCCCGTGCGACTGGTGCACCTCGGTGATCCGGCTGCACCGTCCGGAGGGCGTGCGGACGCTGCGCGGGGCGCAGCTGTACAAGGCGCGCTGGTGGCCGGCGGCGGCCGCCCCCTACCAGATGAGTGACGGACGGTAGTCGATCTTGCTCGGCGGGTCGCCGATACCACTCGTTCTGCTTACCGCGATCGGCTGATGGGGCATATTGTGTACCCCGGCAAACTACTCCAATGGAAGTCAGTTTCCCGTCACCGTCCTAAAACCATCTGCGGACCCGCGTCGACTGGGATAGCGTCGAAGCCGTCGGGGGGTTGGCACCGATCCGGTGTATTCGAACGTCAGTTACCGGGCCGTAATGGCCCGAATTGGTCATGGAGAAAATCATGCGGAATTCCCCTGCGGAAAAGCGGTCGGACGCCATCGACGATCTGCAGCTCGCCGTGGACTCGCTGGCCGCCTTCCCGTCCGGGAAGGCCGGCGCGGCCGACGTCACCGAACGGCTCGCGGCCGTCGCCGAACTCTGCCGCTCGGTCGACGCGGTGCTGGACAGCCTGGTCGTCCGGGCCGCGGCCGAGGCCGCCGAGGAGGGCTGGACAGCGGCCCGGATGGCGGCCGAACACTCCGGCTACTACGCCAGGTTGCAGCGTGCGCTGCTCCCTGCCGGGGCCGCGGCCGGGCTGACGCAGCAGTGAGCGCGGTGTTCCCCCGCGCGCACGTGCTGTCCTGCCCCACCCGCTGGAGCGACGTCGACGAGAACGGGCACATCAACAACGCCCGGCTGGTCGGCTACATCCAGGAGGGGATTTACGACCTGTTCTGTCACCACGCGACGGCCGTACGGGAATCGCTGTTCCCGTCCGGATTCATTATCGCGCGGCACGAGATCGATTACCTGGAGCAGCTGCACCACCGGCCCGAGCCATTGTCGGTGCGGCTGACCGTGGAGCGGATCGGGCGGAGTTCCGCGCAGGTCGAGGTGAATGTCTGCCGGGATCCCCTCACCTTTATGCGGGCGCGGACCGTGGTGGTCGCGCGGGACCGGGAATCCGGTCGCTCCCGCAAACTGAGCGAGAAAGAGCGGCGCTTTCTCTCGGCATTTATGTCGGACACGGCGCGTGGCGAGGCCCTGACCCCGACCACGCAGACGGTCGCGCCGGCCCAGCGGGTCGCGGCCCGCTCCGGCCCCGTCGTGGGCACGCAGCGCGGCACGCGCAGGCGGTGCCGGGCCTCGGCGGGCTGACCCCGCCGCCCGAACCGTGGACTCCCGTGCCGCTGACGGCGCGGGCCGGCGGCGTGATCGACAACGGCGTCGATCCGTTCGCCCGGCGGCGGCAGTGGCGGCAGCGCTGCGACGGGCTCCGGCACGGGCGGCACCGGCGGCGGCAGCACCGGCTCGGCGCCCAGGGGGACCGGACCGCGGCGCACGCCCGGCGACCTCCTCCGCGGCTGCGGATCCCGGCCCGAATCCGCGGGATCAGGTCGCTCCGAGCGCAGTACGCTGAGCAGCACGGGAACCGGTACGTCCCCCGGCGGTCACGGCCTGCGATGCGCGGCCCCGGACCCTCGGCCGCCGGTCCGGCCGGGATCCCGCGAACCGACCGGATGGAGGAAGCGATGACCATCTCCTGGCAGGAATTCCTCGCCCGCGTCGTGGAACGCGGAGAGTACCGTGGTGAGGCGGAGGCGGACCACGCCGTCCGGGTGGTGCTCGCCCTGCTCGGTGAGCACCTGGTGGGTGCCGAACGGAGCGAACTCGCCGACGCGCTGCCCGCGACGTACGCCTCGCTGCTGCGCGACGCCCAGCCCGCCGCCGAGCCACTGACCGCCGAGCGCTTCGTGTCGGCGGTGGTCGGCTGGATCGACGGGGCGACGCCGGCCACCGCGCAGTGGGACATCGGGGCGGTGCTCAGCACCGTGGCGGATCTGGTCCCGGAGGAACTGGTCGAGCGGGTGATCGAGCAGCTCCCGGACGGGTACGACCTGCTCTTCGGCCATCCCCTGCCGGCCTGAGGGCCCGCCGTCACGCGGGCGGATCGCCGGCCCGGTCGGGTTGGGCGGACCGCCGGGCGGATCGCCGGCCCGGTCGGGTGGGGCGGACCGCCGACCCTCGTCCCGCCGGGCGGGCTACCGTCCCGTGGTGGCCCGGAACAGCTCCGCCCCCGGGCCGGTCAGCTCGACCGGCCCGGCGCCCGGGCGCAGGTAGGCGGACGCGCCCGGGGGCAGCGCGAGGTCCGGGTGGCCGGGGGCGCACAGCAGGGCGCGGCCCGCGACGCAGAGCAGGATCTGTGGAGCGGGCCGCTCGACGCGCACCGGGTGGTCGCCCGGCCGCACCAGGGAGAGTCGGAACTCCGCGGCCGGGGAGGGGAATTCCAGGGTGCCGGGCTCGGGGGTGAGGATCCGGGGCGGGCCCGTGCGGAAGGACGTCACCGCCGTCAGGCCGTCGATGTCGACATGCTTGGCCGTGAGCCCGCAGCGCAGCACGTTGTCCGAGTTGGCCATCAACTCCACGCCCGTGCCGCGCAGGTAGGCGTGCGGCACCCCGGAGTCCAGGTACAGTGCCTGCCCGGCGGTGAGCCGGACGTGGTTGAGCAGCAGCGCGGCCGCCAGTCCGGGATCGCCGGGGTACTGTCCGGCGACGCGGGCGTAGGCGGCACACGCCTCGGTGTACGGTCCGCCGGACGCCGCCGCCCGGGTCACGGCCTCGGTGGCGGCGGCGAGTTCGGCCGGGCCGCAGGCCAGGGCCCGGCGCAGCAGCACGGGGAGCGCCTCGGCGGCCGGCCGGTCGCGCAGCAGGGCCGCCCAGGGGGCGAGCACACCGAGGGCGTCCAGCAGCCGGGCGGTCCCGGCGGCCGGGCGGAACCCGCAGAGGGCTTCGAACTCACCCAGAGCGCAGAGCAGTTCCGGTTTGTGCGAGCGGTCCTGGTACACCCGTCGCGGGGAGTCCCGGGGGATGCCCCGGGCCTCCTCGTCCGCGTACCCGGCCTCGGCCTGCGCGCGGGAGGGGTGGACCTGGAGCGACAGCGCCCGGTCGGCGGCCAGCACCTTGAACAGGAAGGGCAGCGCCGGGCCGAACCGCCGTACGGTGTCCGGCCCGAGCAGGCCGTCCGGGTCGGCGGCGATCAGCTCGTCGAGGGGCCGGCCGCCGACCCGGGACGGCGCCGAGGGGTGCGCGCCCATCCACAGTTCGGCCTGCGGGGTGCCGTCGGGCACGGTGCCGGTGAGCGCGGGGATGGCGGTGGGGGAGCCCCAGGCGTAGCGGCGGACCGGGTTGTCGAGCAGGGCGTACGGCGGCATGGCGCGGGTCTCCGATCGGCGGCGGGGCCCGGCGCGGCCGCTGCGGGCGGGCTCCGAGTAGCAGCGGGCAGCCAGCGGCGGGCGGGCGGTCGCGCGGCTGGGCGGGCGGTCAGCGGCAGAGTGCCGCCGCCCCGATCAGCCCGGCATCGGTGCCGAGTTCGGCGCGGCGCACGTCCAGCCCGCGGACGTAGGAGAGGGCGGCGTAGCGGTCCAGGTGGCGGGCGAGCGGCGCGAACAGCACGTCCCCGGCGGTGGCGACGCCGCCGCCGACCACCACCCGGTCGAGGTCGACCAGGGCGGCCGTGGCGGCGATCCCGGCGGCCAGGGCCTGGGCGGCGCGGTCGAAGGAGGCGAGGGCGATCGGGTCGCCCGCCGCGGCGCACGCGGCGACGGCCCGGGCGGTGCGGTCCTCGCCGGGGGGCCGCCAGCCGTCGGCGAGTGCCCGGCGGGCGATCGCGGTGCCGCTGGCGAGGCCCTCCAGGCAGCCGCGCGAGCCGCACGGGCAGGGCTCGCCGTCGAGCTCGACGGTGATGTGGCCGAGGTGCCCGGCGTTGCCGCTGGGGCCCGGCCGGACGGTGCCGTCGAGCACCAGTCCGGCGCCGACGCCCGTCGAGACCACCAGGCAGAGCGCGTTGGCGGCCCCCCGGGCGGCGCCCTGCCAGTGTTCGGCGGCGGCCATCGCGACGCCGTCCCCGGCCAGCCGGACGGGCAGCGCGCGGGCGGCCACCGCGGGGTGCGCGGCGATCTCGGCGACCAGAGGGAAGCCCCGCCAGCCGGGGATGTTGACCGGGCTGACGCTGCCGTCGGCGAGGTCGACCGGGCCGGCGCTGCCGATCCCGACGGCCGTCACGCCGGCCCAGTCGGCCGCTGCGGCGAGTCGCTCCAGCACCTGGTGCACGACGGCGAGCACGGCAGGGCCGGGCTCCCGGGCGGGCGTGGGCAGCTGGAGCCGGTGCCGCAGCCGTCCGGCGCCGTCGACCAGCGCGCCGGCGATCTTGGTGCCGCCGATGTCGACGGCGGCGAACAGGGGGGTCAGCGGCACGGTGGGCTCCAGGCGGGGCGGGGTCGGCGGTGCCCCGGCCACGAGGGCCGGGGCACCGCACAGCGTAGGCGGACGGGTGGTGCGCCGACTCGGCGGGACCGGACCGGCCGGTCAGGCGGCCGCGCGGAGCCGGAGCGTGACCAGTTCGAACGGCCGCAGCGCGAGCCGCACCCCGCCGTCCTCCAGCGCGACCTCGCCGCGGGTGCCGTCCCAGGGCCGCTCCAGCAGGTCGCAGGGGACGGCGCCGGCCAGCGGGAAGGAGGTGGTGAGCCGGCCCCGGGCACGGCCGCCGCCCGCCTCGTAGACCCGGACGATCAGATCTCCGCTGCGGTCGTCGGCGAGCTTGACCGCGCTCACCACCAGGGCGTCGTTGTCCAGCTCGACCAGCGGCGCGACCCGCTCCGCGCTGCCGGTGACCCGCCGCTCGGGCAGGCCGATCCGGTAGCCCTCGCGGACGGCGTCGGCGATCGCCGCGCCCGGGACGAGGGCGTGCCGGAAGCGGTGCAGTCCCTGGTCGGTCTTCGGGTCGGGGAAGCGCGGGGCGCGCAGCAGCGAGAAGCGGACCGTGGTGGTGGTGCCGCCGTCGGTGTCGCGCACGGTCCGGGTGACGTCGTGGCCGTACGTGGAGGCGGTCACCAGGGCGACGCCCCAGCCGGGCTCGTCCAGGTGGACGAAGCGGTGGTTGCAGGCCTCGAACTTGGCGGCGTCCCAGCTGGTGTTGGTGTGGGTGGGCCGGTAGAGGTGGCCGAACTGGGTCTCGGCGGCGTAGCGCTCGGTGTGGACGTCCAGCGGGAACGCGGCCTTGAGGAACTTCTCGGTCTCGTGCCAGTCCACTTCCGTGTCGATGTCCAGCCGCTGCTCGCCGGCCCGCAGGGTGAGCGTCTGGACGACGGTGGACGACCCGAAGGAACGCGCGATCCGGACGTGGGCGCGGTCGGCCTCGACCGCGGCGGTGAGCTCGTCCACGGCGGTGAGGTCGGTGACGGTGTTGCGGTAGAACTGGTCGACGTCCCAGGCGTCCCACATGTTGGGGAAGTCCGGGTGCAGCTGGAGCAGGTTGGCGCGGCTGCCGGGGGCGACGGTCTCCCGGCCGCTCGCCGTCTCCACCACCGAGCTGATCAGGCCGTCCGCGTCGACCACGACCTCCAGCAGGCCGTTGCCCAGCGTGAAGCCGCCACCGGGCCGCTCGGCCGCCGTACACACCGGGCCGGCCCCGGCGTCACCGACGACGGCCGCCCCGCCCGCCGGGACGGCCGAGCGCGCGTGCGGCGCCGCGTTGAACACCAGCTCGCGGCCGCCCGAGGCCTCCCCGGCCAGCGCCTGCTGGGCCGCGCCGATCAGCTCCTCCAGCTCGCCGGCCAGCGCCGCGTACGTCGCCTCGGCCTCCCGGTGCACCCAGGCGATCGAGGAGCCGGGCAGGATGTCGTGGAACTGGTGCAGCAGGACGGTCTTCCAGATCCGGTCCAGCTGCTCGTACGGGTACTCCGCGCCGGTGCGCAACGCGGCGGTCGCACACCAGAGTTCGGCCTCGCGCAGCAGGTTCTCGCTGCGCCGGTTGCCCTGCTTGGTGCGCGCCTGGCTGGTCAGGGTGGCCCGGTGCAGCTCCAGGTAGAGCTCGCCGACCCACACCGGCGGGTTCGGGTACTCGGCCTCGGCCTTGGCGAAGAACTCGGCGGGCTTCTCCCAGCGGACGGTGGCCGAACCCTCCAGGTTCCGCAGCCGGGCGGCCTTGGCGACCATCTCGCGGGTCGTCCCGCCGCCCCCGTCGCCCCAGCCGGTCGGGGCGAGCGAGTGCCGGGCCACCCCCTTGTCCCTGAAGTTCCGTGCCGCGTGGGCGATCTCGCTGCCCTTCATCGAGCAGTTGTAGGTGTCCACGGGCGGGAAGTGGGTGAAGATGCGGGTCCCGTCGATGCCCTCCCAGAGGAAGGTGTGGTGCGGGAACCTGTTGACCTGGCTCCACGAGATCTTCTGGGTCAGCAGCCACCTGGAGCCCGCATTGCGGATGATCTGCGGCAGGCCGCCGGTGAAGCCGAAGGTGTCCGGCAGCCAGGCCTCCTGGTTCTCGACCCCGAACTCCTCCAGGAAGAACCGTTTGCCATGGACGAACTGACGGGCCATCGCCTCCGAGCTCGGCATGTTGGTGTCGGACTCCACCCACATGCCGCCGGCCGGGACGAACCGCCCCTCGGCCACCGCCTTGCGGACCCGTGCGTACACCTCGGGGCGGTGCTCCTTGATCCAGGCGTACTGCTGCGCCTGCGACATGGTGTAGAGGAAGTCCGGCTCCTCCTCCAGCAGGGCGGTCATGTTGGCGGTGGTGCGGGCCACCTTGCGGACGGTCTCGCGCAGCGGCCACAGCCAGGCGGAGTCGATGTGGGCGTGGCCGATCGCGCTGATCCGGTGCGCGGACGGCACCGCGGGCGCGGCCAGCACGCCGGCCAGCTCCGCACGGGCCGCGGCGGCCGTCCCGTTGACGTCCTGCAGGTCGATCGCGTCGAGGCAGCGCTCGACGGCGCGCAGGACCTCCCAGCGCCGGGCCCCTTCCACGGGCAGCTCGGCCATCAGCTCGCCGAGCACCTCGAGGTCCATGGACAGCTGCCAGACGGTGTCGTCGAAGACCGCCAGGTCCAGCCGGGCCAGCCGGTACTGCGGCCGGTCGCCGGCCGTCTCCCGGTCCCCCAGGTCCGTGGGGAGGAAGGGGTGGTAGTCCAGGATCACCGGGTTGGCGGCGGCCTCGACGTGCAGCAGCACCTGCTCGCCGCCGGCCGCCGGGGCGGCGATCCGCACCCACTGGTTGCGCGGGTTGAGGCCCTTCACCGGGCTGCCGTCCGGCCGGTAGACCAGGCCCTCGCACTGGAAGCCCGGCATGTTGGCGTCGAAGCCGAGGTCGATCAGCGCCTCGACCGTGCGCCCGGCCCAGGCCTCGGGGACGGTGCCGCGCACCGTCAGCCAACTGGTGCTCCACGGTGCGCCCCAGGCATCCCCGACGGCGACCGGGGTGCGCGGCGCGGCCAGGCCCTCGGCGACCGGGACGGGCTCGCCGGGGGCGGTCCAGATGCCGGCCTCCAGCGGGACGGACTCGGGGTGGACCGCCGGGAGGATGCGCTCCTCCAGGACGCGCTTGAGGCGGGACTCGACCAGGGTGCGGTCATCGTGCATGTCGGCAGGCTCCGTTGCGTGTCGAGGGTCGGCGGTGTCTAGCGGGAACGTACGTCGTCGGGGTGGACCACCTCGGTGATTCCGCGCGCGGCCAGGTGCGCCCGGTCACCGGCGCGCTCGGCGAGCACGGCGGTCGGGCGGGCGCCCTCCTCGGCGAGGCGCATGAACGCCTCGTACACCGGGCCGCCGGGGCCGCAGACCGAGCGCCGGGGCGAGGTGACCTCGTCGCCGGTGGCCACCACCACGGCGGTGCCGCGGGGCTTCGGCGGCCGCCAGGAGCGGCGGACCTCGGCGGCCGCCTCGGCGAGCCGGGCACCGGCCGGTTTGACCTGCCGGTCGGTGGTCAACAGGCCGAGGCCGTACTCCAGCTCGGGGAAGTCGGCGAGCGAGCGGTGCACGTCGTGCGAGCACCACCAGGTGACGCCCCACAGGTCCGGGCAGTCCAGCACGGCCGCGACGGTGGCGCCGGTGAACCGGGCCGCGTCCTCGGGGGCGATGTGCGGCGCGGGCGCGCCGACCTCCTGCAGCCAGACCGGGCGGGCCGGGTCCTCCGCCCAGGCCTTGGACAGCTCGACCAGGTAGGCGGCGTGCTGGGCGGTGGCGGTGGAGCGGGCCCCGTAGCGCTGGGCGGTGCCGTTGAAGACCCAGGAGTGCACGGCCGTGGCGGCGCCGATCCGGGCCGAGTGCCAGGGGGTGAACGGGTGCTCGTCCAGGTACCAGGCCGCGTCGTAGGAGGCGTGCAGGTGCAGCCGCCCCGGCGCGCCCTGCTCGCAGGCGGCGAGCATCCGGTGCAGCCAGGCCTGCGCCTCGGCGGGCGTGACGCGGTCCGGGTCGGGGTGCGGGGCGCCGGAGAACTGGTTGATCTCGTTGCCCAGCGTCATCCCGAGGAAGTTGGGCCGCTCGCGCAGCGCTCCGGCCAGGGTGCGCAGGTAGGCCGCCTGCCCGTCCAGGACCTCGGGGTCGGTGAAGATGTTGCGCCGGTGCCAGGTCCTGGTCCAGGAGGGCAGGAAGTCGAAGCTCGACAGATGGCCCTGCAGCCCGTCCACGGCGACGTCCAGGCCGCGCTCGCCGGCCGCGTCCACCAGGGCGGTGAGCTGCTCGACGGCACGCGGGCGGATCAGGGTGCGGTTGGGCTGGAACAGCGGCCACAGCGGGAAGACCCGGACGTGGTCCAGCCCGAGTGCGGCGACGGAGTCGAGGTCGGCGCGCACCGAGTCGAGGTCGAAGTCCAGCCAGTGGTGGAACCAGCCGTTGCTGGGGGTGTAGTTGACGCCGAAGCGCGGGGCGGTGGTCACGGAGGGCTTCTCCCACGGGATTCGGGACGTACGGACGGCGAGCGGTCCTGCGGAGCGGGCTCCGGGCGCCTCAGCCCTTCACGGCCCCCTCCTCGACGCCCTTGAAGAAGAACCGCTGGCAGACGGCGAACACCACGACGATCGGCAGGAAGGCGATCATGGTGCCGGCCGCGATCAGCCGGGGGTTGGCGGAGAAGGTGCCGTTGAGGTACTGGAGGCCGACGGTGAGGGTGTACTTCTGCGGGTCGTTGAGCACGATCAGCGGCCAGAGGAAGTCGTCCCACGCACCGATGAAGGTGAAGATCACGATCACGCTGAGCATGCCGCGCACGTTCGGCAGGCCGATGTGCCACAGCCGCTGCCAGACGCCGGCGCCGTCGACCAGGGCCGCCTGGTCCAGCTCGACCGGTACGGCGGCGAACGCGGTGCGCATCAGCAGCACGTTGAGCATCGAGATCGCCCCCGGGAGGGCCACGCCGGCCAGGCTGTCGGCCAGGCCGAGGCCGCGCACCAGCACGTACTGGGAGACGATGGTGACCTCGCCGGGCAGCACCAGGGTGGCCAGGAAGAGGCCGAGGACCAGCCTGGCACCGCGGAACCGCAGCCGGGCCAGCGCGTAGCCGGCCAGGGTGCAGCCGACCACGTTGCCGGTGATGCAGACGGCCGCCACGACCACCGAGTTGAGGGCGTAGGTCCACACCGGGACGGTGTCGGCGACCTTGCCGTAGTTGCCCAGGGAGGGCTGGGCGGGCAGGAAGCTCGGGGTGCTGGTGTAGACGTCCTCGGCGGGGCCCTTGAGGGAGGTGGACAGTTGCCACAGGAACGGGCCGATGACGAGGAGCAGGACGAGCACCAGCAGCAGGTAGCGGGCGGCGGTCTGCGCGGGGGAGGGGGAGTTGAAGCCGCGCGCGGTCCTCGGGCGGAGGGTGGTCGTCTTCGGGCGGAGGGTTGTCGTCTTCGGGCGGAGCGTGGTCACGGGGTCAGGCCGCCTTCCGGTTCAGCCGCATCAGGAACAGCATCGGCCCGAGGGTGATGACGAACAGCAGCAGGCTGAGCGCGGAGGCGTAGCCAAGGTGGCCGTTGAAGCCGCGGCTGTACATCTGGATCAGCATCACCACCGACATGTCCCGGCCGCCGGGGCCGCCCTGGCCGTTGGAGAGCACGTACAGCTCCGAGAAGACGCGCAGCGAGCTGACCGAGATCAGGGCCGAGACCAGCACCATGGTCGGGCGCACCCCGGGCAGGGTGACGTGCCAGAACCGGCGCAGCGAGGTCGCGCCGTCCACGGCCGCCGCCTCGTGCAGCTCGCGCGGGACGTTGGCGAGGGCGGACAGGTAGATGACCATGTAGTAGCCGAGGCCCTTCCAGACGGTCAGGGCGATCGCACTGAACAGCAGCAGCCAGCGGTCCGTGAGGAAGGAGACCGGGGAGTCGGCCAGTCCGGACTGCCGGAGCAGCCCGTTGACCAGGCCGCGGTCGTCCAGCACCCAGCCCCAGATCAGCGCCACCACGACGGCGGAGGCGATCACCGGGGTGTAGAAGGCGGTGCGGAAGAAGGTGATGCCGGGGACGCGCCGCTGGACGAGCAGCGCCAGCAGCAGGGGCAGGACGGTCAGCAGCGGCAGGCAGACCAGCATGAAGACGATGCTGTTGAGCAGGGCGGCGGCCAGCTGGTCGTCGTCGAGCAGGCGGCCGTAGTTCTCCAGGCCGGTGAACCGCCCGCCGCCCAGGGGCCTGGCGTTGGTGAAGGACAGGATCACCGTGTTGACGGCCGGCCAGAGGTTGAAGACGGCCAGCCAGAGTATCGCGGGCCCGGCGAGCAGCCAGGGGGTGAACCAGCGCCGGTGGGTCATGCGGTTGCCTTCCTGGGGGCTCGGCCCCGCCGGGGCCCGGGTGGCGGGGCGGTGCGGGACTGGGAGTGCGGGTCGTGCCCGGGACGGCGGGCCCGGGGGCGCCCGCCGCCGCTGCGGTACGGACCTCGGGCCGGCGGTCAGCCCTTGAGCAGCTTGTCGCACTGCGCGACGGCGGTGTCCAGCGCCTGCCGGGAGCTAATCTCGCCGCTGATGGCCAGGGCGAACTGCTGCTTGATGACGGTGCTCATCGCGTCGTCCACCTCGACCGGCTGGATCAGCTTGGCCTTGGCGAGCGAGGTGAAGGCGATCACCTTGGCGTCGCCCGCGTTGGTGCCGTCGCTCCGGCTGAAGAACGGGTCGTTCGCGGAGGCCTTGGTGGAGGGGAACACGCTGGTCAGGTGCGCGAAGGCGGCCTGGTTCTCGGGGCTGGTGACCCAGCGGGCGAGGGCCACTGCGGCGGCCGGGTTCTTGGTGCTCTTGGGGATGGACAGGCCCTGGACGTACAGCGGCGGGGTGTCCATCGCGGGGGAGGGGACGACCTTCGGCGCGAGCGTCGGGTTGTCCGTGGCGAGGCTGGTGATGAAGTTGCCGCCGCCGGTGGTCCAGGCGGCCGTGCCGGAGCTGAACAGCTTGGAGTTGCCGGCGTAGGTGTCGGTCAGCACGCCGTTGGGCATCAGGCCTTCCTTGAAGGCGTCCCGGTACTTGTCCAGCAGGGCGGCGGCCTCGGGGGTGTTGAAGGTGAAGGACCTGCCGTCGTCGGCCATGATCTTCACACCGATGTTGTAGAGGTCGCCGAGACCGGGCTTGCGGCTCATCAGGTAGGTCTGGCCGCCGGACTTCTCCTTCATCACCCGGGCCTGGGCGATCAGTTCGTCCAGGGTGGTCGGGGGCTTCTTCGGGTCCAGGCCGTTCTTCGTGAGGAGGTCCGAACTCCAGTAGTTGACGTCGGTGTTGAGGTACCACGGGTAGCCGAAGGTGCCCTGGTAGCCGTTGTAGCGGTAGGCCTCGACGCCGCCGGCGACGTACTCCTCGGCGAGCTTGGGGTCGGCCTTGGCGACGTCCAGCAGGACGTCCTTCCTGGCGAGCGGGTAGGCGAAGTCCGGGGGGAGGTTGACCACGTCGGGCAGGGTGCCGGAGGCGGCCTGGCTGAGCACCTTGTCGGAGTACCCCTCACCGGGCTGGTCCAGCCAGTCGACCTCGACGCCGGGGCACTTCTTCTTGAAGCCGTCGATGACGCCCTGCATGTAGTCGGTGAACTTGGGCTTGAGCGCCCAGGTCTGGAGCGAGACCTTGCCCTTGACCTCCCCGGTGGCGGCCGCACTCGCCACGCTGTCGCCGTCCGTGCTGCCGCCGGAGCCGAGCCCGCAGCCGGTGAGGGCCGCCGCGGTGAGGGCCGTGGTCGTCAGTGCCGCCCAGATTCTTCGCATGAGGGTCTCCCGGTCCTGGGGATGGGTGGGGGATGGTGCGGATATCAGAACCTGACCAACTAAACCGGTCTAGCTATGGCAGGGACTATGCTCCCGCCTAAACTTGGCTGTCAAGAGAGGAGTCGGGTTCTGTGGGCAGACCGACGATCGCCGACATCGCGCGCCAGGCGGGTGTCTCCAAGGGCGCGGTGTCCTTCGCGCTGAACGGCCGCCCCGGCGTCAGCGAGGCGACCAGGGCCCGCATCCTGCGGGTCGCCGAGGACATGAACTGGCGGCCGCACAGCGCCGCGCGCGCCCTCGGCGGGGCCAGGGCCGACGCCGTCGGCCTGGTGATCGCCCGCCCGGCCCGCACCATCGGGGTCGAGCCGTTCTTCGGCCAACTGCTCTCCGGCCTCCAGGCGGTGCTCTCCGCCAGCTCCGTCGCGCTCCACCTGATGGTGGTCGAGGACACCGCCGCCGAGATCGAGGTCTACCGCCGCTGGGCCTCCGAACACCGGGTGGACGGCTTCATCGTGGTGGACCTCCAGGTCAAGGACCCGCGACTGCCGGTGCTGGACGAACTCGGGCTGCCCGCCGTCGTCCTGGGCGGTCCCGGCAAGGGCGGCGGCCGGCTGCGGATCTGGGCCGACGACCGGGCGGCGATGCTCTCCATCGTCGACTACCTCGCCGCCCTCGGGCACCGCCGGATCGCCCACCTCGCCGGGCTCCCGCACTTCCAGCACACCCAGCGGCGGATCCGCGCGCTGCGCGACGCCTCCCGCCGGCTCGGCCTCGAGGAGGCCGTGTCCCTGCCCACCGACTTCAGCGACGCCGAGGGCGCGGCGGCCACCCGCACCCTGCTCTCCCGGCCCAGGCGGCCCACCGCGATCGTCTACGACAGCGACGTGATGGCCGTCGCCGGGCTCGGCGTCGCGGGGGAGATGGGTGTCGCGGTGCCCGGCGAGCTGTCCATCGTGTCCTTCGACGACTCGGTGCTCGCCCGGATCGTCCACCCGCCGCTGACGGCGCTCAGCCGGGACACCTTCGCGCTCGGCGAGCAGGTCGCGCGCAGCCTGCTGGAGGCGGTGGAGGAGACCGGGCCCGGGCGGGACCTCCAGATGCCCACCCCCCGGCTGACCGTACGGGAGTCCACCTCGCCGCCGGGCGCCGCCGCCCCCGCCGGGCCGACCGGCGGCTGAGGCTCCGCCTCACCCGACGGGGTGAATGCTGCGCGAGTCGTTGACAGCGGTTCTGAACCGGTTTAGCCTCGCTGCGCCGAGCGGGCAACGCTCGACGCGCCGCCCCTCGCTCTGCGCCCGCTCTCGCTCCGCGCCCGCTCTCGCTCCGCGCCCGCTCTCGCTCCTGCACCGCCTGCACCGTCTGATCCAGCACCGGCACGCCCGCATGCGGCCGGGCCCCCGTCCACGACGGCGGGCCCGCCCCCACCCCTCCGCTCGATCGGAGCCAGCGCATGTCACGACGCCTCCCCCTGCTGCTCAGTGCCGCCCTCGCGACGGCCGCGTTGACCGCCACCCCCTCCGCCTCGGCGGAACCGAGACCCGCCCCGGCGCCCGCCGTCACCACCGGCGCGGGCAGCCAGCCGTACGCCTCCTACTGGTACCCCAGCACCCTCCTGGGCTGGGACCCGGCCACCGACCCGGACGCCCGGTTCAACCGCTCCCGCGTCCCGCTCCAGCCCCGGACCAGCGACCCGGCCCTCGCCGCGAACCGCAACGCCCGTGCGGGGGAGGGGAGGGTCGCCTCGCTGGTCTCCTTCGCCCCCACCTCCAACAACCCCTCCCAGGGCTCCGCCGACCCCAACTACTACGCCTTCGGCTACTGGCAGTACGTCGACAAACTGGTGTTCTGGGGCGGCTCGGCCGGTGAGGGCCTGATCCTCGCCCCCAACCCGACCGTCATCGACGCCGCCCACCGCAACGGCGTCAAGGTCTACGGCACCGTCTTCTTCCCGCCCGCCGCGTACGGCGGCCAGATCCAGTGGGTGCGCGACTTCGTCCAGAAGTCGGGCACCCGCTACCCCGTCGCCGACAAGCTGGTCCAGGCGGCCCAGTACTACGGCTTCGACGGCTGGTTCATCAACCAGGAGACCGGCGGGGGTGACTCGGGCCTCGCGACCGAGCTGCGCAACCTGATGCAGTACACCAAGGCACAGAGCGGCACCGAGTTCATGTGGTACGACGCGATGACCACCTCCGGCGCGGTGGACTGGCAGAACGCCCTCACCACCGCCAACTCGCCCTTCCTCCAAGACGGTTCGAAGCGCACCGCGGACTCGATGTTCCTCAACTTCGGCTGGACGGCCGACGGCCTGGACTCCTCCCGCGCGCTCGCCCGGCAACTCGGCCGCAACGAGTACGAGCTGTACTCCGGCATCGACACCGAAGCCAACGGCTACAACACCTCCGTGGACTGGAGCACCCTCTTCCCGGCCGGGCAGCCGCACACCACCTCAGTCGGCCTCTACCGGCCCGAGTGGACCTGGAAGTCCGCCACCGACCGCGCCGACTTCTACGCCAAGGACGCCCGCTACTGGGTCGGCGGCTCCAACGACCCGTCGAACGTCGACCTCTCGTCCAACTGGCCGGGTCTGGCCGGTTACATCGCCGAGTCCTCGCCGATCACCGCCAAGCCCTTCGTCACCAACTTCAACACCGGCCAGGGCGACTTCTACGACGCGGCCGGCGTCCGGGTCGCCACCGGCGGCTGGAACAACCTCTCGCTCCAGGACGTCCCGCCGACCTACCGCTGGGTGGTCGACTCCAGCGGGAGCAAGCTCACTCCGACCGTCGACTTCACCGACGCCTACCAGGGCGGCTCCTCGCTGCGCCTGACCGGCACCCTCGACGCGACCAACACCGTCCGGCTGTACCAGACCAGCCTGCCGGTCGCGGCGAACACCAAGCTCGACCTGGTGGTCAGGACCCCGGCCGCCGGGCCGACCAGGCTCAAGGCCGCGGTCTCCTTCACCGACTCCCCGGGCAGGTTCACCACGGTGGACGTCGGCTCCAACTCCGGCACCGGCTGGGAGCGCCACACCCTCGACCTCTCGCCGTACGCGGGCCGCACCATCTCCCAGCTCGCCCTCCAGGTGGCCGGATCCGACCCGGCCTACGACCTCAAGGTCGGCCAGGTCGCCGTCTACGACGGAGCGGTGCAGACACCGGCGGCTCCCAGCGGGTTCACCGTCCTCGGCGCGAGCGACGTGACCCCCGGCACCAGCCAGTCGCTGCGCCTCTCCTGGACGGCCGCACCCGGCGGCAACGTCCACCACTACGAGGTCTACCGGCGCAACGCGGACGGCAGCCGGACGTTCCTCGGTGCGACGCCCAACGACGCCTACTTCGTCGGCCGGCTCGACCGGGCCGGGACCGAGCCGACCACCACCCTGGACGTCGAGGCCGTCTCCACCACCTACGGGCGCTCCGACGCCGCCTCCACCACGGTGAGCTGGACCGCCACTCCGCCGACCTCGACCAACCTGGCGCTGAACCGCCCGGCCACCGCCTCCGGTCAGTGCAACGCCAACGAGGGGCCGGCCAAGGCCGTCAACGGCAGCGTCAACGGCGGCACCGGCGACAAGTGGTGCACGCTGACCTCCGCCAAGTGGCTCCAGGTGGACCTCGGTTCGGTGAAGAAGCTGAACAGGTTCGTGGTCAAGCACGCCCAGGCGGGCGGCGAGAGCGCCTCGTACAACACCCGGGACTTCTCGATCCAGGTCCGCTCCGCCACCACCGACCCCTGGACGACCGTCACCACCGTGACCGGCAACACCGCGGGCACCACCACCCACCAGGTCGACACCACCGCCCGGTACGTCCGCCTGGTCGTCACCAAGCCCACCCAGACGACCGATCCGGCCGCCCGCGTCTACGAGTTCGAGGCCTGGGGGGCGTAACCCCGCCGTCTGCTCCGGACCTCCGGTCCGGCGAGGAAAGGAAGCCCCCCGTGCCGGTCACCACCATCACCGCCGTCGAGAGCACCGACCTGTTCGTCGGCCCCGAGGACGCACCCCGCCAGATCCTGCGGGTGACGACCGAGGGTCCGGCCGCCCGGATCACCGTCAGCGGGCCGGGCGTCCACGGCGAGGCGACCGGCACGGGGGCGGTCGAGGTCCCGCTGGAGATCACCGGCGCGGCCGTCGGCGCGCGCCTGCCCGTCACCGTGCGTGCGGGTGCGGCCGCCGACACGGCTGCGGGTCCGGCCGCGGGTCCGGCCGCCGACACGGCGGAGGCCTCGGCCGAGGCGTTCGTGGAGGTCGCCGAACCCGGCTGGACGGTGTTCCTGGTCTCCCACTTCCACTACGACCCGGTCTGGTGGAACACCCAGGCCGCCTACACCTCCCCCTGGGAGCTGCTCTCCGCGGACGCCACCACCCGGCCGCTGTGGGAGCGCAACGGCTTCGCCCTGGTCGACGCGCACCTGGACCTCGCGCTGCGGGACCCGGTCTACAAGTTCGTCCTCGCCGAGGTCGACTACCTGAAGCCGTACTTCGACCAGCACCCGGAGCGCCGCGCAACCCTGCGCCTGCTGCTGGAACGCGGGCAGGTCGAACTGGTCGGCGGCAGCTACAACGAGCCCAACACCAACCTCACCGGCGCCGAGACGACCATCCGCAACATCGTCCACGGCATCGGCTACCAGCGCGACATCCTCGGCGGAGACCCGCGCACCGCCTGGCAGCTCGACGTGTTCGGGCACGATCCGCAGTTCCCCGGCCACCTCGCCGCGGCCGGCCTCACCGGCAGCGCCTGGGCGCGCGGGCCGTTCCACCAGTGGGGCCCGATCCAGAAGAACTTCCGCACGGCCAAGGACGACGCCCGGGTGATGCAGTTCCCGAGCGAGTTCGAGTGGATCGCGCCGGGCGGCGACGGCGTGCTCACCCACTACATGCCGCACCACTACTCGGCCGGCTGGTGGATGGACTCCTCGCCGGACCTCGCGACCGCCGAGCAGGCCGTCTACGAGCTGTACCGGAAGCTCAAGCCGGTCGGCGCGACGAGGAACCTGCTGCTGCCCGTCGGCACCGACTACACCCCGCCGAGCAAGTGGGTCACCGAGATCCACCGCTCCTGGGCGGCCAAGTACCTCTGGCCCCGGTTCGTCTGCGCCACCCCGCGCGACTTCCTCGACGCCGTCCGGGCCGAACTCGCGGCCACCGGCCGCCGGCCCAGCCCGCAGACCCGCGACATGAACCCGGTGTACACCGGCAAGGACGTCTCGTACATCGACACCAAACAGGCCCAACGGGCGGGCGAGGTCGCGGCGGTGGACGCCGAGAAGCTCGCCACGCTGGCCGTGGTGAACGGACTCGGGCGCTACCCCGGGGCCGCGCTCGACAAGGTGTGGCGCCACCTCGCCTACGGCGCGCACCACGACGCGATCACCGGTTCGGAGTCGGACCAGGTCTACCTGGACCTGCTCGGCGGCTGGCGGGAGGCGTACGACCTGGCGAGCGCCGTCCGGGACGCGGCGCTGGACGCGCTGACGGCACGGATCTCGACGGCGGGTGCCGGCTCGGCGGCGGCCCTCGGCACGACGGCGGATGCCGGCACGGCCGCGGGCGCCGGGTCGACGGCGGACCTCGGCTCGGCGGTGGTGGTCACCAACACGCTGTCCTTCGACCGGACGGACCTGGTGTCGGTGCAACTGCCGCCCGGCGAACGCTCCGTACGGGTGCTGGACGAGGCCGGCCGGCCCGTGCCGAGCGCCGTCGACCGGGGCGTGCTGCGCTTCCTGGCGGAGGACGTTCCGGCACTCGGCTGGCGCACCTGGCGGTTGGCGCAGGGCGCGGCCCACCCGGCGTGGACGGCCGCCGAGGGAACCGTGATCACCGGCGCCCGCTACCGCGTGACGGCCGACCCGGCGCGCGGCGGCGGGCTCTCCTCGGTCCACGACCTCCGGCACGGGCGGGAGTTGATCCAGGGCGGCCGGATCGGCAACGAACTGCGGGTGTACCAGGAGTACCCGCAGCACCCCGACTTCGGCGAGGGTCCGTGGCACCTGGTGCCGAGCGGACCGGTGGTCGGGTCAGGCGCCGCCCCCGCCTCGGTCCGCCGGGAGACCGGGCCGCTCGGCGAGCGGCTGGTGATCGAGGGGACGGTCGACGGCATCCGGTACGAACAGACCGTGACCCTGTGGCGCGGGCTGGACCGGGTCGACTGCCGGACCCGGATCGTGGACCACTCCGGCGCCGACCGGCTGCTGCGGCTGCGCTTCCCGGTGGACGTGCCCGGCGGGCTGCCGGTCAGCGAGGTGGCGGGCGCCGTCATCGGGCGCGGCTTCGCCATGCCGGACGTCGATGCGGCGCAGGCGCCGTGGACCCTGGACAACCCGGCCAACACCTGGTTCGGGCTGGGCGCCACCGCGCGGGTGAGCCTGACCGACCCGACGGGCACGGTGACCGGCTCGCGGGCCCTCGGCGTGGCGGAGGTCGTCGTGCCGGCACTGGACGCGGCCGCCGACGCCCGGCCGCTGGTGGTCGCGCTCGCCCGGATCGGGGTCACCGCCACCACCTCGGCGGCGGACTGGGCGCGGTACGGCTGGCTGGACGTGGACTCCAACCTGCCGGACTTCCGGATCGTCGTCGGCGGACCGGACGTGAACGAGGCCGCACGGGAGTTGGTCGACCGGGCGGGCGAGGACTACGCGGCCGCGCTGAAGGCGCACGGCGCGGTGTGGGTCCCGGCGCTGACGCCGCTCGCCGACGTCTGGCGCCCGGACGCGGACCTGCGCGACCTGCGGGCGCTGCCCGCGCTGATCGTGACCGATCCCGCCGCGCTGGTCGCCGACCTCGCCGACGCCCGGATCACCGCCGTCTGCCCCGGCCGGGTCTTCGACCGACTCGCGGACCACAGCGTCGCGTTGCTCACCTTCGGCCTGCCCGGCTTCGCGGTGGACGCCACCGGCGCGCTGCACCTGTCGTTGCTGCGCTCGTGCACCGGCTGGCCGTCCGGGGTCTGGATCGATCCGCCCCGGCGCACCCTGCCGGACGGTGCGTCCTTCCAACTCCAGCACTGGACGCACGAGTTCACCTACGCACTGGTCAGCGGGAACGGCGACTGGCGGGAGCAGGCGCTGCCCGCGCGCGGCCAGGAGTTCAACCACCCGCTGTACGCGCGGATCGTGCCGGCCCAGGAGGGACCGCTACCCGCCACCCTGTCCTGGCTGCGGATCGAACCGCAGCGGGAGGTGCTGCTCGGCGCGCTCAAGCCGGCCGGGAACCCGATCGCCCACGGCGCGACGGCGTCCGACCGGCGCGACCTCACCGTCCGACTGGTCGAGTCCACCGGTCTCGGACGGACGGCGCGGCTCAGCGGTGCGCTCGGGTTGGGCGGCGTCCGGGCGGCCGATCTGCTGGAACGCCCGCTCGGTGCGGCGGCCGGCGGCCTGGACCTCCCCGGCTCGCGGATCGCCACCGTGCTCGCCGCCCCCGCGATCGCGGCTGCCGGCGACGGGCCCGCCCTCGGCCCGACCGCGGAGCCGGCCCAGCCCGTCCACGCCCGTTACTGGCTGCACAACCGGGGCCCGGCCCCGCTCGGCTACCTCCCGGTCTCGGTCGGCGCCTCGCCGGGGCTGCTGCGGACGGCGGGCGAGGCGGTGACGCTCTCCGTCGCCCTCTCCTCCCAGCTCCGGGACACCACCGTCGAGGGCACGGCCGTCGTGCTGCCCCCGGCGGGGTGGACGGCGAGCCCCGGCAGCCGCCCGTACCGGTTGACGGCGGGCGGGTACGTGCGTTTCCCGGTCACCCTGGCGCCCCCGTCGGACGTCGAGCCGGGCCTCCACTTCGCCGCCGTCCGGGTCGACCACGACGGCCAGCAGATCGAGGACGTGGTGACCATCGCCGTCGGTGACCTGCCCGAGCTGCTTCCCGTCCCCGGGGACACCCCCGAGGACTGGACGGCGGCGCAGGGCACCGCGGCCGTCGGCGGCCGCGACACCGGCCTGTCCGTCGGTGTCTCCTCCGAGTCCCTCCGGATCGCGGCCGGCGGCGGGGCCACCCTGGGCCTCACCCTCACCAACCGCACCCGTGGCGAGATCCGGGGCGAGCTGCAACTCGTCTCCCCGTGGGGCACCTGGGACGCCATCGCCGACCCCGTCCGAGGCTTCACCGTCCCGGCGGGCCGGTCGGTGACCGCCGACTTCGCCGTCGCGGTGCCCGAGTCCGCCGACCCCGGCGCGTACTGGGCGCTGGCCAAGGTCATGTGGTTCGGCCGCTGCCAGTACGCGCCGACCGTCGCCCTGGTGGTGGAGGCGTGACTCTCGGCCTGCTCGACGGGCGCCCCCTCCCGCGCACCGCTCTCGACCGGCGCCTCGCCGCCCTGCGGACCGGTCCGCGCGCCACCGCCCTGCCCCGGCCGGGCAGCTCGGAGGACCGCCAGCTCACCCGCTGGGTCGCCCAGGTGCTGCTGACGGAAGCCCTCTGCGAGGCAGTCGCCCGCGAGCGGGACCTGCCCGTCGCCGAGGAGCGTCCTGTCCGACTCGACCACCGAGCCGCCGTCGAACTCGGCTCGATCACGGCGGCCGCGTACGAGGGCAGCGCCGCCGTCCGGGCGGTCTACCGGGCGGTCACCGCTGATGTCGAGCCGTCACCCGCCGGCATCGCCCGCTACCGCACCCTGACCGCCCGCCCACCGCTCACCCGCTGGTACCTCGCCGGGCCCGACGGCACGTTCGAAGCCGACCCCGAGACCCTTCCCGCCGCCCTCGTCGAGGCCCTGCGCGCCGCTCCGCCCGGCGCGTGGGTCACCGTGGGCGCGTGGAAGGCCGCCCTCCTCGCCACCCTCACCGCCCCGCAGGATGACGACCCCGCCCCCGCCCTGCGCGAAGCCGCCCGCCGCGCCGCCTTCGTCCGCTGGCTCGACCGGGAACGGGCGCGACGCATCACCCTGGTGGAGGGGCTGGAACACCCCGGCGACCCGGCCCAACCCGACAACCACCACCGCCACTGAGCAGCGGCCGGCCGGCCGGCTGGTCGGCCGGCCCGCTTGCCCGCTCGTGCCGCCGTGGCCGGCCGACGGCGCTCCGGCCGGTGAGCCCGACCGCCGCGCCCCGGACGGCCGTTGCGGTCCGCTGCGGAACCGCCCGAGGGCTCAGGTCAGGCGCGCCACCGCCAGGGACAGCGCGCGGTCGAGCGCCGCCCCGGCGTCGCACGGCACATCGGGCCGGACCCCGGTGCCCTCCCAGTTGGTGCCCGAGACCGGGTTGACCGAGCGGGCGACGGGCACGCTGAGCTCCAGGTGCGGGTGCACCGTCCAGCCCTCGCGCGGGTGCGCGCCGCCCCGGGTGGCCTCCCCGACGACCTCGGCGCGCCCGAGCTGCTGGAGGTCGTAGGCGAGCTCCTCGCCCGCGGAGAAGGTGTTTCCGCTCGTCAGCACGTAGAGCGGCTTGTCGGCGCCGAAGCGCGCGCCCGGTACGAAGGGGGGCGTCCAGGACTGCTCGGCCACCTCGCCCTGCCGCGAGAGCATGGTGTTGAGATGGGTGCGGCCGTCGAGCAGGTAGCCGCAGACGAAGGCGACGGTGTCCGGGTCGCCGCCGACGTTGCGGCGCAGGTCGAGGATCAGGGCGCGGGCGGGGGCCACCAGCGAGAGCGCCGCGGTCAGCGGCTGCGCCGCCCAGTCCAGCGGGAACAGGTTGGGGGCGATCTCCAGGACCGCGACGCCGCCGTCGAGCAGTTCCACGCGTGGTATGCCGCCGAGTGAGGCGTCGAACTCCCTCCGCATCGCGGCGAGTGCCGCCGCACCCTGCTCCTGCGGCACCGGTACGGCGTGGTACTTGAGGGCCAGGTGCAGGTCGCCGTTGACGGACCGCAGGTCCGCGGTGACCGCCTCGGCCAACTCCTCGACGGAGGAGGCCCGGTAGGCACCCTCGGCACTGCGGCGCCGCAGCAGGGCCGCCAGTTGCCCGGCGGCCTCGGGGAACACGTAGTTCTCGCGGACCAGCTCGGCGATCGACTCGACGACGGCGACGGCGGCGGTGGCGTCCAGGGCGGACGGCGATGTGGTGGAGGTCATGGGACGGAGTAGACCAGCGCCTTGCCAAAGCGTCAAACGTACTTAACGCTTGATCGGGTGAGCCACCGACCAGACGACGGCGTCCAGCGGATCAGCACGCCCCTTCAGCACACCGCACTCGCCCACCCCGTGCGCCAGCGCCTGCTGTTCGCCCTGAGCGGCCGGCCCTCGACGATTAGCCGGCTCGCCGCGCAGCTGGGAGTGAACAAGGGCAGCGTCTCCCACCACCTGAGGGTGCTGACCGAGGCGGGGCTGGTCCAGGACGCGGGAACGCGACGGGTGCGCGGCGGAACCGAGAAGTACTACCGGCGCACCGCCGAGCGGCTCCTCGTCGACGAACCCCAGCCCGAGGGCACGGCCGCGCTGCTCGGAGCCGTCGCCCAGGAGCTGGACCGCTCGCCCGCCGACCACCTCCTGACGCTGCGCCACCTCCGACTCGGCCCGGCCAAGGCGGCCCGGCTCGCCGAGGCGCTGGCCGCTCTGGTCGACGACACCGAGGAGGACCCGGAGGGCGAGCCGGTGCACGGCCTCCTGGTGACGCTCTACCAGCAGGCCGGGCCGCAGGGGCACCGGCCCGGTGCGTAGGGCGTGGGCCGGTCCAGCGGCGCCCGTGCCGGCGCGGATCACGACCTCGCCGCCGGGCCGCCCGCCGAGCCGGGTGCGCGGACCCGACTCGACGGGGCAGCCGCCTCGTCACAGCTCGGTGAGTTCGCCCAGGCCGAGGGTGCGCAGCGTGTGGTTGGCCAGGTGGAGGTGGCCGGCGGCGTTGGGGTGGGCGGGGTCGTCCAGCCAGGCGAGGGCCTCGCGATCGGGGAAGTGGGCGAGCCAGTCGGCCTCGTGGTCGACGAGCAGGGCGCCGGTCTCCTCGGCGAGGTCGCGGACGGCCTGGCAGTAGGCGGGCAGTCCGGCGCGGGCGGCGCGTTCGCCGTGGCTGACGACGAGGGGCGTGTGCAGCACGATCTGCGCGCCCGCCGACCGGGCGATGATCTCGCGCATCGCGCCGCGGAACCTCTCGAGGCCGTCCGACCCGGCGAGCGCGTCGTTGGTGCCGAGGGACAGCGACAGGACGTCCGGGGTGAACCGTCCGATGCGGAACTCGTACGCGCCGAGCATGTCCGTGGCCGTCCAGCCCGAGACGCCCGAGTTGACCACGACGTCCGTCAGCCGGCCGAGCTGCCAGCACAGGCGTTCCTGCACGTGCTCCACCCAGCCGCGGGCGCCGTGGGTGTGGTGGACGGCCTGGGTGATGCTGTCCCCGGCCATGACCCAGGTCATCGGCTCGTCCGAGAGTGCGACCATGCGCGCGTATCCCCCTTGATCGTTCGTCCTGCGATGCGGCGGCGGTCTGTCCGCATCAGGGAGGTTGATCATATTCGGGCGCGGTCGCGCACCCGGCCGGGGCCGCCGGTCGTCGGCCGCCGAGGCCCCGGCCCGTCGGGGCGGAGCCGGAACGTCAGGCGGGGCAGCCCGGAAAAACCGGCCGCCGTTTCAGTGCCAGAGCTGGTCGAAGGCGTGGACGGCCTGTAGGGCGGCGGGGGCGAGGGTGTCCGTGCCGGGTGGCGACCCTGCGGGCTGGAGGAGGTGATCGACGTCGGGGAGGGTGACCAGGCCGGGACCGCCGGTGCCGGCGGCCTTGAGGGCGTCGGCCAGCGGGCCGGTGCTGGAGCAGGGCACCTGGGTGTCCGCGGTGCCGCAGGTCACCATGACCTTGGTGGCCGGCGGGACCTTGGCCGCGAGGTCGGCCGGGTCGACCGCGTCGTCGGTCCGGGCGAACGCGAGGTTGCCGTTGAGGCTCTGGAACACCGCGGCGATCGGCCCGGGCAGGCCGGCGGTGTCGGCGGGCCTTCCGGAGCGGATCTCGGACACGCCGTTGGTGACGGCGGTCCTGAGGGCCGCCGCCCGGGCGGAGTCGAGTTGCCCGGCGGAGACGGCGGCGTCCACCTGCTGGTCCACCTGGAGGGTCACCAGGTCCAGCAGGCGCATGTCCTGGGGTTCCAGCAGCGCCAGGCCGGCGGGGGCCGGAGCCGGTGCGGCGTCCCGGTCGACCTCCAGGGCGATCAGGGCGCCCTCACTGTGGCCGGTGATGAGGAGCTTCTGCGGGTCGGCGCCCGGCTGGGCGGCGAGGAACCGGTAGCCGGCGGCGGCCTGTTGGACGAAGGCGTCGAGGTCGAGGGCACCCGGGTGGTCGGCGTAGGCACCGAGTCCGGTCTGCCCGGTGGAGTACTTGTCGTACCGCAGGGTCATGATCCCGTCGTCGCCCATGAGCCTGGCGAGGTCGGCGAGGGTGTCGGGCATGAGCTGCGGGGGTTGGTTGCCGTTGCGGTCGGTCGGGCCGCTGCCGGGCAGCAGGAGCGCGGCCGGCAGCTTCGCGTCGGTGGGGCCCTGCGGGATGTGCAGGGTGCCGTAGGTCGTGGTGCCGTTGACGACGAACGACACCTCGTGGTCGCCCGGGGCGGTGGCCGAAGGGCCGGTGCCCGTCGGAGCGGCGGCGTTGACGGACGGGACGGCGGACCGGGGCGCCGGGGCACGGACGGCGGCGCCGCTGCCGCAGCCCGCCGTCCACCCCAGTGCGGCGATCAGGGCGAGCGCCCGGCCGGCGGTCGCGATCCGGCGGGACGGGGACCTGCGCAGGGGCATCCGGGGACTCCGAGAGGTCGAGGGCCGGACCGGCGCAGCCGGAGGCCGGATCCGCCGCACCAGTAGAGCCGAGACGGCCGCGCCGGAGGCCGCGACAGGCCGGAGGGCAACGGCGAACCGGCCGTTCGGGGCGGCCCGCGGAGCGGTGCGGCGCTCGGCGGGCCGGGGTGGAGGGGCGGCGGGTCAGGCCCAGGGGTCGCTGAACGAACGGCCGGGGACGGGCTTGGCGATGAGCGCGATGGCGGTGAAGAAGTTCACCTGGCCGATGGCGATGGCGAGGGTCGCGAGCGCCTTCTCGTCGTAGTGCTCGGCGACCTCGGCGTACAGCTCGTCCGGGACGCGCTCGCCGTGCGGGTTGGGCTGGAGCACGGCCTCGACGAGAGCGAGCGCGGCGCGCTCGGGTGCGGTGAAGTACGGGGAGTCCTGCCAGCCGGCGACCGAGGCGATGCGCTCCTCGGACTCGCCGGCCTTGCGCAGGAAGCCGGTGTGCAGGACGGTCAGGTAGGTGCTGCCGGCGATCTGGCCGGCCCGCAGCTGGATCAGGCTGATGGTGCTGCGGGACACCGAGCGATTGCCGACGGCCTTGAACAGCGCGGCCGACACCTCGGCGAGCTCGGGGACGAGCTCCCCGGGGTCGGTGGCGAGGCGGGGGCGTAGCGGGATCTCGGCGGTGATCGAACGGCCGGTGGTCGCGCGGGTGGTCATGGTCGGTTCCTCTCCGGTGATCGGCACCGGTGATCGGCGCCTTCACCGACCCGACGGATCCCGCCGCGCATGTGTGACGACCTCCGCGGATCTTTTTCCCACCGAATCCGCCCCGCCCCCCGGGGCCGCGCTCAGCGCAGCACGGCCGGTGTCGGCCCGTCCGGGCGTACCGTGATGCTGTAGGCGGCCCCGGTCGGCCGGGAGCGGAACTCCAACCGCCCGAGCGGGAGCAGCAGTTCGAGCAGCGCCGTGGTCTCCCGCAGGGCGAACTGGGTGCCGAGGCAGGCGCGGGCGCCCAGGCCGAAGGGCAGGTAGGCGCCCAGCCGGCGGCCGTGCTCCGCGCCGGGGGCGAAGCGCGTCGGGTCGAAGCGCTCCGGGTCGGGCCACAGCTCCGGGTCGCGGTGGGTGAGGTACGGGCAGACCAGCACGTCCGTTCCCGCGGCGATCCGGTGTCCGGCGATCACGTCGTCCTCCACGGCGTGCCGGGGGAGCAGCCAGGCGGAGGGGTAGAGCCTGAGGGTCTCGCTCACCAGTGCCTGCGGGTCGGCGCCGCGGGCGTCCGGGCTGTCGTCGAGCAGCAGGAACAGCCAGGTGAGCGTGGTGGCGGTGGTCTCGTGGCCGGCGACCAGCAGGGTGACCAGCTCGTCGCGGATCAACCGGTCGGTGTACTCGGGGTGCCGGGCGGCCGCGCCGACCAGCGTCCGCAGGACGCCGTCCGCCTCCCCGGAGCCGTCGGCCGAGCGCGCGGCCTCGATCGCCGCCTGGGCGACGGCGTCGATCCGGGCGAGGTCCGCGGCGACCGCGTCCCGGGCGTCCGCCGCATCGGTCGGCAGGGTCGGCATGGCGGCCACCACCCGTTCCACCGCCCGCAGCTCGCCGTCCGTGCGGTCGTCCAACGGCCTACCGGTGAGCGCCCGCCAGACGGTGTCCAGGGCGAAGCCGCGCATCTCCTCGGCCACGTCGAAGGTCTCCCCGCTGCGCCGGTACCCCTCCCAGCGCTCCGCGGTCCGGCGCGCGGCGGCGGCGATCCGCTGCTCGTAGCGGCGCATTCCCGGGCCGGTGAACTGAGCCTGCAGCAGCCGCCGTTGACGCTTCCAGGCGTCGCCGGTCGCGGAGAGCACGCCGTCGCCGACGAGCATCCGGGCCCGGTGCGAGCGCTTGACGTAGCGGTCGGGGTGGCGGCCGAGCACGTGCTGCACCGCGGCCGGGTCGGTCACCAGCACCGTGGGGGTGGGGCCGAGCCGGAAGGCGGCGACGCCGCCGACCCGGCGCCGGGCGCGGGCCAGCAGGTCGACCAACTGGGCCTCCTCGGCCCGCCACTGCTCGACGACGTCCGCCGCCAGCTCGGGGACGGGCTGCGCTTGCGTGCTCACGGGTCCTCTTCTCCTGCGCTCTGCTGATGGGGCGTCGGCTCGACCCTATGCCAGTCCCGCGCCCGCGGGGGTTGCGTCGAACGGGTGGTTGCCCGGCCGGAGGCCTGCGCGGTGCCCCGCCGCACCGTGTGCGAACGGCTACCGTGCCACCGGGCCGACCGGCCCCGGTTCGCCGCGCGAATGGGAGAACACATGCCCGGTACACGGCACTTCGGACGCGGAACGGCCCGAGCGGGCCGCTGGCTGGCGACCGCGTTGCTCCTCTCCGGACTCGCGGGCTGTTCCGGCGGGGGAGGCGCCTCCGGCCCCACCGGTGTCCCGACCGTCCCGCAGGGCGGCACCGCCGAGGGCACGAGCGGTGGTGGTGGCGGCGGTGGTGGCGGCCAGGGCGGAGGCGAGACCCAGGACGTCCGGACCAGGGAGCACGGAGGAGGCGGGGGGTTCGCGGACGCGGGCAACGTGTCGGCGTCCGCCGCCGGCAGCGGCGACTTCGCCCAGGTCACCCTGTCGACCACGTCCACCCGGACCTTCACGGCGACCCTCAGCGACGTCACCGACTGCACGCAGGGGGCGAAGCCCGCGACCCCGCGCAGCGCGACGGTCACCGTCACCAACGGCACCAGTCCGCCGCAGCAGTTCACCCTGGCCACCAGCACCGCCGGCTCCCGGCCGCTCTGCCTGAACGTGACCATCGACGGCGAGACCAGGTCGTTCAGGGCGGACGGAACGATTCAGGGCACCGGGGCGCCGACGGACGGCGGCACCCAGGTCCCGACGGGCGGTACGGGGGTTCCCACGGGCGGCACCGGCGCCCCGAGCGGGAGCCCCTCCTGAGCGGGACGGGGACTCCGGCCGGTGACGAGGCGGGGTGGCGCGCCGACGCGCCGCGCCCGGCGGAGCCCCGGTTCAACTGGGCCGGCTTCCTGACCTCGGTCATCGGCCCGACCACCTTCGTGACCGCGCTGGTCTTCTTCCTGGGCTTCGCCTACACCGACTCCTTCTACCACTACTTCGGCCTGGACGTCGCCACGCTCGGTTTCGGGACGCCGGACCTGCTGCTCCGCGGCTCCCCGGCGCTGTACCTGCCGGTCGGGTGCCTGCTGTTCGGGATGCTGCTGATGGCGCTGGCCTTCCACCTCGCGAGCAGGCGGGGCGCCACCCGGTGGGTCCGCACGGTCTGTCCGGTGCTCGCCGCGACGGCCCTCCCGTTGCTGCTCCTCGGCTTCCTCGCCGGGTTCGAGGTGGTCGATCTGGGCCAGGGAGCGGCGCCGCTGCTGATCGGCGGCGCCCTGCTGCTGGCCGTCCTGGCCAGGGCGCTGTTCGTGCACGTCACGCGCAGCCGCTACCCGCTGCCCGGCGAGCGCGCCGCCGTCGCGGTGGTCGTGGCGATCGTCGTCCTCTGCTCGTTCTGGGCGGCGACCGCGTACGCCCACGTGAAGGGAACCGGCGACGCACGCCGACTGAGCACGCGGCTGTACCAGCGCCCGGCGATGGTCGTCGACACCACGGAGCGCCTCTACCTGGCCTGGCCGGCGGTGCGCGAGTCGCGGCTGGACGACGCCGGGCCGGGACAGCGCTTCCACTACCGCTACCACGGGTTCCGGCTGCTGGCGCAGTACGGTCCGCGGATGATCCTCATTCCCCGCGAATGGACCTGGGACTCCGGCAGCGTCCTCGTCCTGCCGCTGGACGCCGATGTCCGGGTGAGCTTCCACCCCGGGTGAGCGCCTGCCCGCAGTGCCCGAGGCTGCACCGCGCCCGCCCGCACGCGGCTGCGCCGCCCACGCCCCCACCGCACGCGGCTGCGCCGCGGTCCGTCCCCTCGACGGACCGCGGCGCAGCCGGTTCACCGGGTGCCGGTCGGGGCCGGCGGTCGGCACCCGCCGGTCACACCGGCTGCCACAGTGCCGGGACGATCGGCGGTTCCCAGCCGACCTGGGCGGTGTGGCCCTGGATGCAGCGGTAGGTGACGCCGTCGTAGGTCACCTGGTCGCCCGCCCGGTACGTGGTGCCGGGCGTCCAGGTGCCGCCGGGGTCCGGGTTCCCGTTGCCCACGATCAGCGTGAAGGCGGTGGTGTGGGTGGCCGAGCCGGTGCCCGTGACGGTGATGCCGTAGGTGCCGGCCGCGGTGTTCGCCGCGGTGGTGACGGTCATCGTGGCCGAGCCGCCGGACTGCACCGAGGAGGGGTTGAAGGCGACCGTGACCCCGGCCGGGGTGCCGGTGGCGGTCAGGTTGACCGTCTGGGCCGAGCCGGAGGTGGTCGCCGTGGCGACGGTGGCGGTGGCGGAGCCGCCGGGCTTGACGGTGGCGGTGGCCGGGTTCACCGAGAGGGAGAAGTCGTTGGCGGGCGTGGCGCCGCCGACCGAGGTCTTCCAGAGGGTGTAGGCCACGCCGTCGGCGGCGCGGTTCAGCGCGGTCGGGTCGATGTTGGCGGTGGTGTCGCAGGACTGGTGGTAGCAGGAGTCGTACGAACGCCCCGCGGTGCCGCCCCACTTGGCGGCCTGGGCGGAGGTCTTCACGGCGTCCGCGCCGGCGGCGTAGCCGGAGGTCGGGATGCCGGCCTGCTGGAAGGAGTAGTCGTCCGAGCGGCCCTGGCCCTCGACGTTCTCCTCCGGTTGGAGGTTGAGCGAGTCCCAGTAGGCCTTCATCGGGGCGGAGGCCGCGGAGGAGAGGTTGTTGATGAAGTAGCCGGCGTTGGGGGAGCCGACCATGTCGAAGTTGTAGTAGGCCTTGATCGCCGAGCGCTGGGTGGAGCTCAGCCGGCCGACGTAGGACTGGGAGCCCTGGAGGCCCTGCTCCTCGCCGGTCCACCAGGCGAACCGGACGTGCCGGGTGAGGCTCGGGTTCTGCTGGGCGAGCACGAGCGCGTTCTCCAGCAGGACGGCCGAGCCGGAGCCGTTGTCGTTGATGCCGGGGCCGGCCGGGACGCTGTCCAGGTGGGCGCCGAACATCGTGACCTGGTCGGACGGGCCGCCGGGCCAGTCGGCGATCAGGTTGTCGGACTGGTAGGTGCAGGAGGTGCAGGTCTGCTGGCTGACGGTGTAGCCCGCGGCCTGCAGCTTGGCCTTGAGGTACGCCACCGACTGGCTGTGCCCGGCGCTGCCGGCCCGGCGGTTGCCGCCGTTCTGGTCGGCGATGGTGTTCAACTGGGCCAGGTGGGCCTGGACCTTGGCCACGTCGATGTCGGGTGCCGGACCGCCCGGGTTGCCCCCGCCGCCGACGGTGAGGGTGTACTGGGCGGTGTGGGTGGCCGCGCCGGCGGTCCCGGTGACGGTGATCACGTACGTTCCGGCCGGAGCGCCGGAGGAGGCCGAGAGGGTCAGCGTGGCGGACGAACCCGCCTGCACGGAGGCGGGGGTGATCGTCGCGGTGACTCCGGTCGGGGCCCCCGAGGCGCTCAGGGTGACGGTCTGCGCGGTGCCCGAGGTGACGGAGGTGGAGACCGTCGCGGTGGTCGAGGCGCCGGGCTGGACGGAGCCGGAGGCGGGGCCGAGCGCGAGCGAGAAGTCGTTGGTGCCGGAGGGCGTGCAGGTCGGGTCGCCGGCCTGGGCGGGCAGGTTGACCGCGTCCCAGGCGGCCTTGGTCCGGTTGTAGAAGGTACAGGTCGGGTCGAGGTTCTTGGCCGCGGTGAGGGTGGTGGTGCGGTAGCGCTTGTAGGTCATGCCGCTGGTCTTGAGCAGCATGCCGCCGTAGAAGACCTGGCCGGCCTGCTTGACGCCGATGCCGGTGACGGAGGAGCCGTTGCAGGTCGGGCTGGTGGGCTTGCCGCCGCCCGGGTTGGAGCCCATCGCCAGCAGGTAGAACCAGTGGTTCAGCGGGCCGGCCGCCGCGTGGACCTCGGTGCTGGGGATGGCGGAGGAGTAGCAGTCCGGGTCGTTGTTGACCCGGGACGGCTGGTAGAGGCTGCGGATCGGGCCCTGCCCGACCAGGTTCACCTCGCGGCCGACCTGGTAGTCGGGGTAGTCGTACGGCGCGGGCTGGTTGACGTACTCCTTGGTGAGCGCGCCGAAGATGTCGCCGGTGCCCTCGCCGAGGCCGTTCTCGTTGTCGGCGCCGCCGGGGGTGTACTGGTCGATGCCGTGGCCGAACTCGTGGCCGACGACGTCCTGGGCGGCGATCCACTCGCCGCTCTGGTTGTGGCCGATGGAGACGGAGCTGCCGTCCCAGTAGGCGTTGACGTCGTTGAGGCCGACCTTGACCGGCCAGCTGCCGCCGTTGCCGTCGTGCCCGTTGCGGCCGAGCCAGTCGCGGAGCATGTTCCACTCCTGCTGGGCCGCCCACATGGCGTCGCCGCAGCCGGTCTCCTTGCTGGACGGGTTTCCGGTGCCCCAGGAGTCGGAGGACTTGCTGAACACCTGCCCGGTGCCGTAGTCGGAGCAGCTCAGCCCGGGGCGGCCGGGATCGCGCAGCGTGTACGTGCCACCGGAGCCGGTGGTGTTGATGGTGAGCGGGCCGGGGCCGTTCCACTTGCTGTTGAGGCTGCCGGCCCGGACGTCGTCGTAGCTGTCGACCACCTCGCCGGTGGCGGCGTCGACGAAGACGTGCAGCCGGCTCGGCGCGCGGTCGGTGCGTCCGGTCAGCACCGTTTCCCAGGCGAGCCGGCTCGTACCGGTCTTGACCCGGACGACGAGGCGGCGGGATTCCACGGTGTCCACCACGGGCAGCCTGGTCCGCGCGGTCCGCTCCGCGTCGGCGGCGCTGACCTGCGGGGTCGTCGAGCCGCCGACCGGGCCGGGGGCGGCGGACTGCAGGGCGCGGACCTTGCCCTGTCCGTCGGCGAGGACGACCGCGTCGCCGCCGACCACCGGGAGGCCGCGGTAGCTGCGCTCGTAGGAGACGGAGTAGAGGCCGCCGAGCCAGGGGGTGACGGAGCGGCGCTCGTAGGTCTCGTCGGGGCCCTTGGCGAGCGCGTCGAGTCCGGCCGCGGTCGCGGCGTCGGCGGCGCCAACGGCGGCGGCCAGGGCGTTCGGCGGCGCGGGGGTGGGGGAGGGCGCGGGAGCGGCGCCGGCCGGTCCCGCGGTCGTGACGACCAAACCGGCCAGTACGGTCAGGGTGGTCGCCGCGGTGAGCAACCGTCGTGGGGAAACTCTGCGTTGCATCGAGGCTCCTCGGGTGTGGGGGTCCTCGACCGCGGACGGCTCGGCTGGTGGCGCACCGCAGGCCGCGTCCGGGGGGCGGCCGGGCGGGCCGTCCGCGCTCGGGTGCCCGAACCCTCACATGGCGTCATGCCCGGGTCAATGGCTGGTGCAGGGCGGGCAAGGCCTTGGCAAATTCCGTCAAGCCGCAGGTGCCGGTCACCGGCGAGCTGGGCGTTTCTCCCAGTGGTTGAGACCACGTCATGTACGGGACGAGCGCCATCGAGTACCGTCCTCAACGTCGGACTCGTCGCAGGGCCCCGCGCCAGGGCCTGTCTCCCGGGAGGCAGCCGTGCACCGGAACCGTTCGGACTCGGCCGCGCAGGTGTCGGCGGAGAGCGGTGCGCCGGAACCGTTCGGCGCCCACGACCCGGACCCCTGGCGGGAGTTCGGCGCTCGGCTGCGGCACTGGCGGCGCCGGGCCGGGCTCACCCAGGCGCAACTCGGTGCGGGGATCGGCTACGACCACACCGCGGTCAGCAAGATCGAGCACGGTGCCCGGCGGGTCACCCCCAGGACCGCCGACCGGATGGACGAACTGCTCGGTGCCGGCGGGGATCTGCGGTCCGCCTGCGTGCGCGCCGAGGCCGCCGACCAGCCGCTGCGCGCGCCCTTCCCGCCCGGCCTCGTCCGGCCGCCGCTGCCGGGCGGGGCGCCGACCGAGCCGCTCCACGCTCCGGTCGCCGTCCCCGCACCGGCCCGGCTGCCCGACTACGGACTGCTCTGCCCGCTGCACGGAGCCGACGGCTGCCGGGTCCCGGAGAGCGACGAACTCGCGGCTCTCCATGCGGAGTTCTGCGACGCCGCCGCCAGTGCCGAGCCGGCCGGCCCGCCACCGCTGGACGCCGCCACCGCCCACGCCCTGACCGGCCTGCTCGCCGCCCAGCTGCGCTCCGGCGAGACCGGGGGGCTGCCGGGCCTGACCGCCGCCGTCGAGCGCACCCTGCACGCGGTGCTCGCCCGGCTGGCCACCGCGTCCGACGCCCAGCGCCGGCCGCTCGCCCGGCTGGCCGCGGAACACGCCCACGCCGCCGGGGCGTTGCGGATGCAGGGCGGCCGCAACGCCACCGCGATGGCCTGCTTCGACCGCGCGCTCAGCTGGGCCGAACTGGCCGCCGACCAGCCGACCCTGGTCGGCACGCTCAGCGACCTGAGCATCCTGGCCCGGTTGGACGGCGATCCGGCCGCCGCGCTCGGATACGCCCGGGCGATCGACCGGGCCGCCCCCGGGCGGCACTGGGCCGGGGCGATGGGTCGGATCAGCCGGGCCCGCGCCCACGCCCTGACCGGGGACATCCGGACCACCCTCCGGCAGATCGACCTGGCCCGGGCGCACCTGGACCGGATGGACGAGCGGGACGAGGCGGACGTGCCCTGGCTGTCCATCGCCTCGATGCGGCTGCGGGTCGAGTCCGCCGCGGCCGCCGCCCTGCGCGACCTCTCCGCCGCCGTGGACGACCCGGGGCTGGCCCGCCGGGCGCTGGCCGCCACCGAGACGGCGCTCGGACTGCTCGGCCCGGGCCAGCTGCCGTCCAGCCGGCTGCTGTTCACCGTGCGCGCGGCCGACTGCCACGCCTGCGCCCACGATCCGGGCGCGGCCGTCGAACTCCTCGGGCCCGCCCTGGAGTCCGCCGCGGCCACCGCCCTGCCCGCGCTGGTCGGGTACGAGCTGCGCGCCCTGCGCGCCCGGCTGGCGGTGCACGACCCGCAGGCCGCCCACCGGCTGGCGGAGCTGGTCGGGCGCTGACCCCGTTCGGTCGGGCGCGTGACGGCGTCCGGTCCCCGGCTGGGTGCGCCTCGCGCCGGCTTCCGATGGTTCGCCCTCGAATGCGCCCCCGTCGCGCCGATGCGGCGTCAACTTCGTGCGCGGACCGTCCGCCGATCGAGTCATTTATGGCGTTAACACGTCGAATGACTGCCCCGGGCTTCGGCTCCCGCTAGAGTCTCTGGCGTTTCCAGTCGTTTGTCAGCGAAGAACAAGGGGGCGCGTGCTGTCCGTCATCGCACGCCGGCTCACCCGTCCGCTTCCGCCCCGGGGGGTGCGGCGTGCGGTCGTCACCTCGCCGCGCTTGCACCGGGCGCCCGGCCCGGTCCGCTCCCCGGCGCCGCACGTCGACCCCCTCGGGGTGGTCCGCCCGGTGCCGCCGCCGGCGGCGGAGGCCCGGTCGGCCGGGCCGTTCGGTGACCGCCCCGGGAATTGCGGGGACAAGGGTGTGAATGATTTCTCCGGCACCCCCGCCGCGCGCTCACGGCTCCAACTCCGGGCGTCTCCGATCGGCTTCTCGGCGTATTCAGTGTTCGTGGCCGGATTACTCATTCCGGCACATGGGTATTCGGTCCCCACCGACATCGTCGTCCACCCCGGTCGGCTCGGCCGCGCCCCGGCCGTGCTCCCGACCAGCGGTCAGCTCCCCGCCACCCCGCCGCATCCAAGGCGCCCGACCAGGGCTGCCGAGCGGCCCGCCTGACCCCCGGCCCGAGAAGCCGCCCCAGCCACCCGCGCCGTCCCGCCACCGACCCCGGATTGGACCATGACCACCTCGCCCTTCGCCGTGCCCAGCGACCGGATCGCGATCACCGGGATCGGCTGCCGCCTGCCGGGCCACGCCAACGACCACCGGACCTACTGGCGGAACCTGATCGAGGGTCGGGACTGCCTCACCGACACCCCCGCCGACCGGTACGACACCCGCACCCTGGGCAGCCGGGACCGCGCCAAGCCGGGGCGGCTGATCGGCGGCCGGGGCGGCTACATCGACGGCTTCGACACCTTCGACCCGGCCTTCTTCGGCATCAGCCCGCGCGAGGCCGAGCACATGGACCCGCAGCAGCGCAAGCTCCTGGAGGTCAGCTGGGAGGCGCTGGAGGACGGCGGACTGCGCCCCGGCGAGTTGGCCGGGCGCGACGTCGGCGTCTACATGGGCGCCTTCACCCTGGACTGGAAGATCCTGCAGTTCGCCGACCTCGACTTCGCCACCATCGCCGCGCACACCGCCACCGGCACCATGATGACCATGGTGTCGAACCGGATCTCGCACTGCTTCGACTTCCGCGGCCCCAGCGTCTCGATCGACACCGCCTGCAGCTCCTCGCTGGTCGCCGTCCACCTGGCCTGCCAGAGCCTGCTCCGCGGCGAGACCGAACTCGCCCTGGCGGGCGGCGCGTTGCTGCACATGGCCCCGCAGTACACGATCGCCGAGACCAAGGGCGGCTTCCTCTCCGCGGACGGCCGCTCCCGCGCCTTCGACGCCTCCGCCGACGGCTACGTCCGCGCCGAGGGCGTCGGCGTGGTGGTGCTCAAGCGGCTCTCCGACGCCCTGCGCGACGGCGACCCGGTGCACGCCGTGATCCTCGGCAGCGGCGTCAACCAGGACGGCCGCACCAACGGCATCACCGTCCCCAGCGCGGACGCCCAGGTCGCCCTGATCGAGCGGGTCTGCGCCGAGGCCGGGGTGCTGCCCGGCAGCCTGCAGTACGTCGAGGCGCACGGCACCTCCACCCCGGTCGGCGACCCGATCGAGGCCGCCGCGCTCGGCCGGGTGCTGGGCCTCGGCCGCCGTTCCGGCGACCGCTGCTACGTCGGCTCGGTCAAGACCAACATCGGGCACACCGAGGCCGCCGCCGGCGTCGCCGGGCTGATCAAGACCGCGCTGGCCCTCGAGCACCGCCGCATCCCGCCGCACCTCAACCTGGAGCAGCCCAATCCCGGCATCGACCTGGCCGCGCTGCCCTTCGAGATCCCGACCGCAGCCGTCGACTGGCCCGAGCACGAGGGCCCGGCCCGCGCGGGCGTCAACTCCTTCGGTTTCGGCGGCACCAACGCCCACGTGCTGCTGGAGGAGCCGCCGCCGCCCGCCCCGGCCGCCGCCGGGGCGCCGCGGCCGGCCGTCACGGTGCTGCCGCTGAGCACCCGGGACGCCGCCGGCCTGCCCGAACTGGCCGGAGCCCTCCGCGCGGAACTCGCCGCCGGAACGGCGCTCACCGACCTCGGCCACACCCTGGCCCACCGCCGCCAGCACCTGTCCGAGCGGCTCGCCGTGGTCCACTCCGGGCCGCAGGACCTCGACGAGGCGCTGGCCGCCTGCGAGCGCGGCGAGGCCCACCCCCGGGTCGTCCGGGGCAGCGCCCTGGAACGCCGGCAGCGGCGGCTGGCCTGGGTGTTCACCGGCATGGGCCCGCAGTGGTGGGGGATGGGCCGCGGGCTCTACGAGAGCGAGCCGGTCTACCGCGAGGCCGTCCGGGCGGTCGACCGGGAGATCCGCGAGCAGGCCGGCTGGTCACTGCTGGAGGAACTGGGCCGCGACGAGGCCGACTCCCGGATGGCCGAGACCTGGCTCGCCCAGCCCGCCAACTTCGCGCTCCAGGTGGGAATCTCGGCACTCTGGCGCAGCCACGGCCTGGTACCGGACGCGGTGGTCGGGCACAGCACCGGCGAGGTCGCCGCCTTCCACGAGGCCGGGGTGTACGACCTGCCCGACGCCGTCCGGGTGGTGCTCGCCCGCAGCGGGCTCCAGCAGCGCCTGGCCGGCACGGGCTCGATGCTCGCGGTCGGCCTGCCGGAGGCCGAGGCCGAGCGGCGGATCCGCCCGTACGCCGACCGGATCTCGCTCGGCGCCGTCAACAGCCCCTCCGCCGTGACCCTCGCGGGGGACACCGAGGCCCTGCGCGAACTCGCCGGGGAGCTCGACCAGCAGGGCGTCTTCGCCCGCCTGCTGGACGTCGAAGTCCCCTACCACAGCGTGCGGATGGACCCGATCCGGGACGAGCTGGTCGCCGCGCTCGCCGGGATCAAGCCGCGCGAGGCGCAGCTGCCGCTCTACCTGACCGCCGCCGAAGGGCTCGCCCGGGGCCCGGAGCTGGACGGCGAGTACTGGTGGCGCAACGTCCGCAACCCGGTCCGGTTCCGGTCCGCCGTCGAGCGGATGGCCGAGGACGGCCACCGGCTCTTCCTGGAGATCGGCCCGCACCCGGTGCTCGGGCACGCGATCCGCGAGTGCGCCGAGCAGGCGCACACCCTGCCCTCGATCCGCCGCCAGCAGGACGAGCCCGAGCGCCTCGCCCGCACCCTGGCCGAACTGCACACCCTGGGAGTCGAGTTCAGCTGGGACGCGCTGCACCCGGCGGGGCGCCCGGTGCCGCTGCCCGGCTATCCGTGGCGGCGCGACCGGTACTGGGTCGAGCCCCGGCCGGTGGAGCAGGTCCGGCTCGGGCGGGTCGACCACCCGCTGCTCGGCCGCCGCACCGCGAGCGCCCAGCCCAACTGGACCACCGCGCTGGACCCGGAGCGGCTGCCCTACCTGGACGACCACCGGATCGACGGGCAGGTCGTCTTCCCGGCCGCCGGGTACCTGGAGATGGCCGCCCAGGCCGTCCGGGCGCTCACCGGCGGCACCGAGGTGGTGCTGGCCGAGGTCGAGCTGAGCCGGGCGCTGTTCCTCTCCGAGTCCGAGCCGGTGCCCGTCCAGTTCGGCTACGCGCCCGAGGACGCCCGCTTCACCATCGCCTCCACCCCGCCCGGCGGCGAGCCCGCCGTGCACGCGAGCGGCCGGGTCCGCACCGGCCAGCGCCGCGCCCACCGGCCGGCACCGGACCTCGACGCGCTCCGCGCCCGGGGGCAGCGGCTCGACGGCCCGGACTGCTACCGGCGCCTCGCCGAGCGCGGCTACCACTACGGGCCCGCCTTCCAGGCCATCGCCGAGGTCTGGGCCGGCCCCGGAGAGGCGCTCGCCCTGATCCGCCCCACGCCGCAGCTCGGGCCCGGTGCGGCCGACCACCACCTGCACCCGGTCCTCCTGGACGCCTGCTTCCAGACCCTGCTGACCACCCGGCTGCACGCCCCCGAGGACGGCAGCGTCCGCCTGCCCGTCTCGATCGAGGAGGTCCGGCTCGACGAGGCCGGTGCCCGGCCGCTGTGGGCGCACGCCACCGTCGTCCGGGAGGACGCCGAGGAACTCGTCGGCGACCTCGCCCTCTACGCCGAGGACGGCACCCCGCTCGGCCGGATCACCGGCTTCCGGGTCGCCGACGTCGCCCGGGCCTCGGGCTCGGTGGGCCTGGCCACCATCGACGGCTGGCTCACCGAACTCGCCTGGACCGAGGCCCCCGCGGCCGCGGCCGACCACCCCACCGGCGACCTGCTGCTGTTCGCGGACGACGGCGGCCTCGCCGAACGGCTGGCGGCCCTCGCCGCCGAACGCGGCACCCGCAGCCACCTCGTCCGCCCCGGCGCCTCCTACCGGCTGGGCGACGGCGAGGCGACGGTACGGCCCGACTCCGCCGAGGACCTCCAGCGGCTGTTCGCCGAACTGGACCCGGCGTACCGGACGGTCGTCCACCTGTGGAACCTCGACCTGCCCGCCCTGGACGCCGTCGAAGCCGGGCAGCTGGACCGGCTCGCCACCCTCGGCGCCTACTCGCTGATCACCCTCGCCCAGGCCCTGCCCGCCGCCCGCCCGGACGGCCGGCTGCACATCGTCACCCGGGGCACCCAGGCCGCCGCGCCGCACGACCGGGTCGAACCGCTCGGCGCCCCCGCCTGGGGCATCGGCCGGGTGCTGTGGCAGCAGGAACTCGTCGCCCAGCGCGGCAGCCTGATCGACCTCGACCCGGCCGCCCCGGCCACCGACCAGGCCGAGGCGCTGCTCGCCGAACTCACCGCCGGCGGCGAGCAGGAGATCGCCCTGCGCGGCGGCGGCCGGCTCACCAGCCGGCTGCGCCGCGCCGAGGGCCTCACCCGTCCGCTGCCGCCGGTCCTGCGCCCCGACGGCAGCTACCTGGTCACCGGGGCCTTCGGGGCCCTCGGCCGGCTGCTCTGCCGCACCCTGGTCAAGCGCGGCGCCCGGCGGCTGGTCCTGGTCGGCCGCACCGCCCTGCCCGACCGGACCGAGTGGCAGGCCGTCGACCCGGCGAGCCCCGCCGGCGAGCGGATCGCCTTCCTGCGCGAACTCGAGGCGCTCGGCGCCGAACCGCTGCTCGCCCCGGTGGACGTCACCGACGAAGCCGCCCTCGCCGCCTGGCTCGCCGACTACCGCAGGCGCGAACTCCCACCGATCCGCGGGGTGTTCCACCTCGCCGGGCAGGTCCGGGACACCCTGCTCGCCCAGATGGACCGCCCGGCCTTCGACGCCGGCTACAGCCCCAAGGTCGTCGGCGGCCACCTGCTGCACCGGCTGCTGGCCGCCGAACCGCTCGACCACTTCGTGCTGTTCGCCTCCGTCGCCTCGCTGCTCACCACCGCCGGACAGACCAACTACGCAGCCGGGAACGCCTTCCTGGACGCGCTGGCCCACCACCGCCGGGCCGACGGCCTGCCCGCGCTCAGCCTCGACTGGGGCCCCTGGGCCACCGGCATGATCGAGGAGCTCGGCCTGGTCGCCCACTACCGCGACGCCCGCGGCATGAGCTCGCTGCCCCCGGAGGCCGGAACGGCCGTGCTGGAGCGCGTCCTCGGGCAGGACCGGGCCCAGCTGCTGGTCGCCACCGTCGTCGACTGGCCGACCTTCCTCGCCTGGTACCCCGCCCCACCGCCGCTGGTCGCCGACCTCGCGGCGAGCGCCGCCGAGCAGGCGCCGGCCGAGACCGGCGGCTTCCTGGACGCGTACCGCGCGGCCGACCCCCAGGCCCGCCGGCAGCTGGTCGCCGAGCGGTTCACCGCGGCCGCCGCGGCCGTGCTGCGCACCGGCACCGAACGGATCGCCGAGGACACCGGACTCGGCGCCCACGGCCTCGACTCGCTGCTCGCGATGGAGCTGCGGGCCCGGGTGCACGGCGAACTCGGCGTCGCGCTCCCGGTGGTGGCGCTGCTCAGCAACGGCACCGTCGCCGACCTGGTGGACCTGCTCACCGAGGGCCTCGCCGAACGGCTGGCCGCCGAGGGCGGCCCGGAGCAGGCGGAGATCGAGGCCCACACCGACGAGACCCGGTACCCGCTCACCCACAACCAGCAGGCGCTGTGGTTCCTGCGCCAGCTGCACCCGGACGGCTTCGCGTACAACATCGGCGGCGCCGTCGAGGTGCGGGCCGAACTCGACCCCGACCTGGTGTTCGCGGCCTTCGCCCTCCTGGTCGACCGGCACCCCGGGCTGCGCGCCGCCTTCACCGCCGAGGAGGGGCGGCCCGTCCAGCGGATCCGCGCCGAAGTGGTCCCCGACACCGGCCTGTTCGACGTCGAGGGACGCCCCTGGGAGGAGATCCACGAGCTGATCGTCCAGGAGTACCGGCGCCCGTACGACCTCGCCGAGGACCAGCTGGTGCGACTGCGGCTGTTCCGGCGCGGGCCGGACCGCTGGGTGCTGATGAAGGCCGTCCACCACATCGTCTCCGACGCGATCTCCACCTTCACCTTCATCGAGGAGCTGTTCGAGGTCTACGAGGCGCTGCGCCGGGGCCTCACCCCCGAACTGCCCCCGGTGGCCGCGCGCTACCTGGACTTCCTCAACCACCAGAACCGCTTCCTGGCCGGGCCGCAGGCGCAGCGGATGCTCGACTACTGGCGCGGGCACCTGCCGGCCGAGATCCCGGTGCTGGCGCTGCCCACCGACAAGCCGCGCCCGCCGGTGCAGACCCACAACGGCGCCTCCGAGTTCTTCCAGCTGGACGCCGAGCTGACCGCCCGGGTCCACGAGCTGGCCCGCGCCCACGGCGCCACCCCGTTCATGGTGCTGCTCAGCGCCTACTACCTGCTGCTGCACCGGTGGTCCGGGCAGCCGGACATCGTGGTCGGCAGCCCCGTCACCGGCCGCACCCGGGAGGAGTTCGCCTCCGTCTACGGCTACTTCGTCAACCCGCTGCCGCTGCACGTGAGCCTGGCCGGCGAGCCCACGGTGGCCGAGCTGCTGGCCCGGGTGCGGGAGAGCGTGCTCGGCGGCCTCGACAACCAGGAGTACCCGTTCCCGCTGCTGGTCGAGCAGCTGGGGCTGCAGCACGACCCGAGCCGCTCCGCGGTGTTCCAGGCGATGTTCATCCTGCTCACCCACAAGGTCGCCGTGGAGCGCTTCGGGTACCGCCTGGAGTACATCGAGCTCCCGGAGGAGGAGGGTCAGTTCGACCTCACCCTGTCCGCCTACGAGGACCGCGCGGACGGCTGCTTCCACTGCGTCTTCAAGTACAACTCCGACCTCTTCGAGCCCGCGACCGTCCAGCGGCTGGCCGCCCACTACCGCAACCTGCTGGACGCCATGACGCGGACCGCCGAGAGCGAGCCGGTCGGCCGGCTGCGGATGCTGGACGACGCCGAACGCCGCCGGATCCTCACCGAGTTCAGCGGCGCCGACCGGCGCATCGACCACCCCGTGCCGGTGCCCGAGCTGATCGCCAAGGCCGCCGCCGAGCACCCCGAGGCCGTCGCGGTGGCAGCCCCCGGCCGGGGCGGCGTCCGGCGGCTGACCTACGGCGAACTCGACCGGAACTCCCAGCGGACCGCCGCCCGGCTGGGCGAACTGGGTGTCGGCGAGGGATCGGTGGTCGCGGTCTGCCTGGACAAGTCGCCCGAGCTGATCACCACCCTGCTGGCGATCTGGCGGGCCGGCGCCGCCTACCTGCCGCTCGACCCCGGGCACCCGGCCGACCGGCTCGCCTACCAGGTGGCCGACGCCGGGGCGGCCCTGGTCGTGGTGGACGAGCACCGGCCGCCGGCCGCCGAACTGCCCGCCCCGCTGGTCACCCTGGAGGAGCTGGACCGGCCCGCCACCGCCACCGGGCCGCTGCCCGCCGCGGACCCGGACCGGGCGGCGTACGTGATCCACACCTCGGGCTCCACCGGGCGCCCGAAGGCCGTCCGGGTCGACCACCGCAACCTGGCCGCCGTCACGGCCGGCTGGCGGCAGGAGTACCGGCTGGACACCGAGGTGCGGGTGCACCTGCAGATGGCCGGCACCGCCTTCGACGTGTTCTCCGGCGACCTCGCCCGGGCGCTCGGCACCGGCGGCACCCTCGTCCTGGTCGACCGCGACCTGCTCTTCGACACCGCCCGGCTGTACCGGGTGATGCGCGACGAGGCGGTGGACTGCGGCGAGTTCGTGCCCGCGGTGGCCCGCGCCCTGCTGGCCCACTGCGAGCGCGAGGACCTGCGGCTGGACTTCCTGCGGCTGCTGGTCGTCGGATCCGACTCCTGGAAGGCCGCCGAGCACCGGCGGCTGCACGCCCTGTGCGGGCCCCGGACCAGGCTGGTCAACTCCTACGGCCTGACCGAGGCCACCGTCGACAGCAGCTACTACGAGGGCACCGCCGAGGAACTGGAACCGGGCCGGATGGTCCCGATCGGCCGGCCCTTCCCGAACAGCGCGCTGTACGTCCTCGACCGGTACGGCGAGCCCGTCCCGGCCGGAGTCCCCGGCGAACTGTGGATCGGCGGCGCCGGCGTGGCCGCCGGCTACCCGAACGACCCGGAGCAGACCGAACGGCGCTTCGTCACCCTCGACTTCGACGGCACCCCGCTGCGGCTCTACCGCACCGGCGACCTCGGCCACTGGGACACCGCCGGCACCGCGCACCTGCTCGGCCGGATCGACAACCAGGTCAAGGTGCGCGGCCACCGGATCGAGCCCGGGGAGATCGAGGCCCACCTGACGGCGCTGCCCGAACTCGCCCAGGCCTGCGTGGCGGTCCGGCCGGACGCCTCGGGCGAGTCCGTGCTGGTCGCCTACCTGGTGGCCGCCGAGGGCGTCCGACTGGACCGCCGCGAACTGCGCCGCCACCTCGCCGAGCACCTGCCCACCGTGATGATCCCCTCCTACCTCGCCGAACTGCCGGCCCTGCCGCTCACCCCGAACGGCAAGGTCGACCTCGCCGCCCTGCCCGAGCCCGAGGCCGACACCGGCGGCGAGCGGCACGAACCGCCCGTCACCCTCTACGAGCTCAGCGTCGCCGAGCACTGGAAGAACCTGCTCGGCCTGGAGGACGTCGGACTCCAGCACGACTTCTTCGAGCTCGGCGGCAGCTCGATCCGGCTGATCGAGCTGATCCACCACCTGCAGACCGAGTTCAACATCAGCATCCCGGTCAGCCTGCTGTTCAAGGTCACCACCCTGCACGGCATGGCCCGCACCGTCGAGCAGATCATCACCGGAGAGGTGGCCGGCGGCGAGCCCTACCTGTGGTTCAACCCCGGGGCGCCCGAGACGCGCGCGGTCTTCTGCTTCCCGCCGGCGGGCGGCCACGGCCTGGTCTACCGGCAGCTGGCCGCGCACCTCCCCGAACACCGGTTCGCGGCGTTCAACTACCTCACCGGCGACGACAAGACCGCCCGCTACGCGGACCTGGTCGAGGCGCTGCACGCCCCGGGACCGTACGTCCTGCTCGGCTACTCGCTCGGCGGCAACCTCGCCTTCGAGGTGGCCAAGGAACTGGAGCGGCGCGGCCGCACCGTCGCCTCGGTCCTGCTGGTGGACGCCTACCGGACCGTGGAGGCCTTCGACCTCGGCGAGGAGCACGTGGCCGTCTTCGAACGGGAACTGCGCGAGCACCTGCACCGGCACACCGGCTCGCGGATCGTCGCCCAGGAGACCCTGGAACAGGCCCGGGACTACCTGGAGTTCTGCAGCCGGACCCCCAACACGGGTACGGTGAGGGCCCAGCTCGACGTGGTCTGCGAGCGCGACCGCCTCGGCGTCCACGCCGGCGGCGAGAGCGGGTCCTGGCACGGGGCCTCCACCACCGGCACCGCCGTGTACGCCGGGCACGGCAGCCACGCCGAGATGCTCGACGGCGGGTTCGCCGCCCGAAACGCCGAACTCGCGGGCGCCATCCTGGCCGGAGGCACCGCCGATGGCCGCGGCTGACCGCGGGCCGGACTGGTCCGCCAGGGAGCGGGCCGACGGCGGCCCGCCCCGGGTGATCGTGATCGGGGCCGGCCTGGCCGGCCTCGCCACCGGCTGCTACGCCCAGATGAGCGGGCTGGAGACGCGGATCTTCGAGAAGCACGTCCTCCCCGGCGGCTGCTGCACCGCGTGGTCCCGGCACGGCTACCTCTTCGACTACTGCATCGACTGGCTGATCGGCACCGCGGAGGGCACCGGCGCCCACCAGGTCTGGCGGGAGCTCGGCGCGCTGGACGGCAAGTCGGTGGCGCACTTCGACACCTTCAACCGCGTCGTCGACGAGCACGGCCGGTCCGTCACCTTCCACACCGACCCGGACCGGCTCGAGGCCCACCTCCTGGCCCTCGCCCCCGGCGACGCCGCGCCGATCCGGGCCTTCTGCAAGGACCTGCGCCGCTTCGCCGCGATCGACCTGCCCTGGGACCTCACCCCGCCGCCGCTGCGCACGACGGCCGAACGGCTGCGCACCCTGCGCGCCGTCCTGCCCGCCTTCCGGCTGTTCTGGCGCACCGCGACCACCCCGATGAGCGGCTTCGCGGAGCGCTTCCAGGATCCGCTGCTGCGCCGGGCCTTCCCGAACATGTTCCTCCAGGAGCCGGCCGGGTTCCCGCTGCTGCCGTACCTGTACACCCTGGCCGCCGCGCACACCGGCAACGCGGGCTTCCCCCAGGGCGGCTCGCTGGGGCTGGCCCGCTCGGTGGAGGAGCGGTACACCGCGCTCGGCGGGGTGATCGGCTACCGCTGCCGGGTGGACCGGATCCTGGTCGAGGACGGCCGCGCCGTGGGCGTCGAACTGCGCGACGGATCACGGCACTTCGCCGATCACGTGGTGGCCGCCTGCGACGGCCCGACGGTCCTCGACCGGCTGCTCGGCGGCCGCTACTCCAGCCCCGCCACCGACCGGCTGTACGGCGAGCTCCTCGACAAGCCCGGCAACCTCTACCCGGCCGTGGTGTCCGCCTTCGTCGGCGTCGACGGCCCGCTGCCGGCCGGTGAACCGCACAGCACCACCTACCTGCTCCCGCCCGAGCAGGGCGCCCGGCTCCCCGGCTCGCTCCAGCACAGCCTGGTGGTGCAACTGCGCTCCCAGTACGCGGAGGGCTTCGCCCCACCGGGCAAGTCGGTGCTGCACTGCACCTACTTCAGCGACTACCGCTCCTGGAAGGAGCTGCGCGTGCGCGACCGCCGGGCCTACCGGGCCCGCAAGCAGGAAGTCGCCTCGTTCGTCCGGGAGTTCCTGGCGCGGACCCACCCGGGGCTCGCCGGGCGGATCGAACTGGTCGACGTCGCCTCGCCGGTGACCACCGAGCGGTTCACCGGCAACACCTACGGCAGCATCCTCGCCTGGCAGGCCTTCTCGGAGGCCGAGGACGCCGCCAACCGCCTGGTCAACCGGGACCGGATGCGACTGCCGGGCCTCAGCGGCTTCTCCATGGCCGGGCAGTGGACCTCGCTCGGCGGCCTCATCCGGGCCGCCACCAGCGGCCGGTACGCCGCCCAGTACCTCTGCCGGGAACTCGGCCGGCCCTTCCGGGCCCGGCCCAGCGACAACCAGGAACCCTGGCACGCGGGCAAGTGGGGCCGCCTGCCGCAACTCGACCGGGCCACCACGGGCCGGCTGGCCGTCGGAGGGCCGGAATGACGGGGACGAGCGGCAGCCGGGAGAGCATGGTCATCATCGGCGGGGGGCTCGGCGGCCTGTCCACCGGCTGCTACGCGCAGATGAACGGTTACCGCACCCGGATCCTGGAGATGCACGAACTGCCCGGCGGCTGCTGCACGGCTTGGGAGCGGGGCGAGTTCACCTTCGACTGCTGCGTCAGCTGGCTGCTCGGCAGCGGGCCGGGCAACGAGATGCACCAGATCTGGCTGGAGCTCGGCGCCCTGCAGGGCAAGCGGATGCGCAACTTCGACGTCTTCAACGTGGTGCGCACCCGGGACGGCCAGGCGGTCTACTTCTACTCCGACCCGGACCGGCTGGAGGCCCACCTGCTGGACCTCTCGCCCCAGGACGCCCGGCAGATCCGGCAGTTCTGCGACGGTCTGCGCACGTTCCGCCTCGCACTGACCCGCTACCCCTTCCTCAAGCCGGTCGGACTGATGGGCCGGTGGGAGCGCTGGCGGATGCTGGCCTCCTTCCTGCCGTACTTCAACGTGATCCGGCGCTCCATCTCGGTGCTGATGAGCGACTACTCGGCGCGGTTCCGCAGCCCGCTGCTGCGCGAGGCGTTCAACTTCGTGCTCTACGAGAAGCACCCCAACTTCCCGGTGCTGCCGACCTACTTCCAGCTCGCCTCGCACGCGGGCCGGTCGGCGGGCGTGCCGGAGGGCGGCTCGCTCGGCCTGGCCCGCTCGATCGAGCAGCGCTACCGCCGCCTGGGCGGTGAGATCACCTACAACGCCAAGGTGACCGAGATCCTGGTCGAGCGGGACACCGCGGTCGGGGTGCGGCTGAGCGACGGCCGGGAGGTGCGGGCGGACATCGTGGTGGCGGCCTGCGACGGGCGCACCACGATGATGGACCTGCTCAAGGGCCGCTACCTGAACGACACCTACCGCCGGCTGTACACCGAGACCCTCACCCAACCGGGCATGGTGTTCCCCGGCTACCTGACCGTCTTCCTCGGCCTGCGCCGGCCCTTCCCGGCGGGCGACCCGTGCACCACGTACCTGCTCGACGAGGAGTTCGCGGCCCGGCTCACCGGCATCCGGCACCCGAGCATCAACATCCAGTTCCGCAGCCGCCACTACCCGGAGCTGTCGCCCGAGTCGACCACCGTCGTCTACGCCAGCTACTTCTGCGACATCGCCCCCTGGCGGCAGTTGAGCACCGGCCCCGAGCAGGCACCGCGGCTGCGGCGCGGCGAGGAACTGCACACCCTCCCGGTCGGCCGGGGCCGGGAGTACCAGCGGGAGAAGCGCCGGGTGCGGGACGCCGTCATCGAGTTCCTGGACGGGCACCACCCCGGGCTGCGGGAGGCGGTGTCCGTCAAGGACGTCTCGACCCCGCTCACCCAGGTCCGCTACACCGGCAACTACGACGGCACCGTGCTGGGTTGGCAGCCCTTCGTGGAGAGCGGGGAGACCCTGGAGGAGGAGATCAAGCGCAACGGGCCGGGGCTGCCGGGGCTGGCCAACTTCTACCTCTCCGGGGTCTGGGCGACGACCGGGGGGCTGATCCGCGCGGCCGCCGCCGGCCGGCACGTCGTCCAGTTCGTCTGCCGGGACGACCGCAAGCCGTTCACCGCGTCGGTCGACGACAGCGCGCCGCCGCCGATCCTGATCACCGAAGCCGTCGGGCCGGGCGCCCGGGAGTTTGGAGTCACCTCGTGAGGATCGAGAAATGGGTCGTCCAGGAGCACGTGGACGGCGTGCCGGAGGTCGACCGGGTGTACCGGAAGGTCGTGGAGGAGGTGGACGTCCGGCTCGCCGCGGACGAGATGCTGCTGCGCACCCGCTACGTGTCCGTGGACCCGTACCTGCACGGGATCGCCCTGGACACGCCGATCGGCGACCACATGGGCGCCGACGCGATCATGGAGGTGGTGGAGGCCGGACCGGCCGCGCGCTTCGCGGTGGGCGACCTGGTCCAGGGCTTCGGCGGCTGGTGCAGCCACGTGATCAGCGACGGCGAGCCCCGGCTCTGGCAGACCGGCACCTTCCCGATGGTCTTCCCGGCCTACCGGCGGCTCGACCCCGCGCACTACGACGAGCAGCTGCCGATCAGCACGGCGCTCGGTGTGCTGGGCGGCCCGGGGATGACGGCCTGGGGGACGGTGGAGAAGTTCCTCGACGTCCGGCCCGGCTCGACGGTGCTGGTCAGCGGGGCGAGCGGCGCCGTCGGCTCGGTGGTCGGACAGCTCGCCAAGCACCGCGGGGCGCGGGTGATCGGCACCACGGCGACGCCCGCGAAGGCGGACTGGCTGCGCGAGCTGGGCTTCGACGAGGTGCTGCACTACCGCGACGGCGACGATCCCGAGCAGGTGGCCAAGGAGCTGGCCGTGCTCGCCCCGGACGGCGTCGACCGCTACTTCGACAGCCTGGGCGGCACGCTCACCGACGTGGTGTTCGAGGTGCTCGCGGTGGACAGCCGGGTGGCGGTGTGCTGGCAGTGGGGGAGCCAGGTCGGCGGCGCGTGGACGGGGCCCCGGCTGCTACCGATGATCATGTTCCCGCGCACCCTGATCCGCGGGATCTTCTCGCTGGAGTGGTTCACCGAGGAGAACTGGGCCGCGCTGCGCCGGGACCTCGGCGCCCTGGTCCGCGGCGGGCGGCTGCACTACCGGCAGACCGTCCACCACGGGTTCGACAGCATCCCGGCGGCGTACCGCAGCCTCTACGTGGACCGCTCGGCGAGCCGGGGCAAGGTCCTGGTCGAGCTGTGAGCACCCGGGCGGCCTGACGGGGCCCGGCGCGGGCCGGGCGGGGAGCACCTGCGGCGCCCGTGGGGACGGGAGTGGGACAGGGCCCCTCGGCCTGGCGGAGTCGAGGGGCCCCGGTTCGGGTCAGCCCAGGGTGAACCAGGTGCTGCGGGACTTCTTCCACTCGGGGTGGGTGAGGTCCTTGGCGGCGGTGCCGTCGCCGTAGAGGTCGGCGGAGCCGTTGTCGGTGATCAGCTGGGCGCGGGCGCCCGGCGCGTCCAGGTCCGGCACGTCCGGAACGGCCTCCCAGGCGCCGGCGTCGCTGGTCGGCAGGTCGATCAGCTTGACCGGCGCGGAGCCCGGTCGGCCGTCCCAGCGGTACAGCGCGTACGGGGCGGAGTTGTCCTCGGCCGCCCAGGAGCCTGCCACGATGAGGTACTGGCCGAGGTCGTTGCGGCGCAGGTCGCGGATCGACAGGCCGCCGAGGTCCAGCTCGACCGGGTCGCCGAAGGTCGCGTGCGCGGCCGAACCGTCCAGCAGGGCCGGGAAGTCGGTGACGGGCACGAGCAGTGCCCGGCCGCCGGTCACCGCCGGGGTGAGCGGAGCGCGGAAGCCCACGTAGGCGGTGGTGGTGCTGCCGGGGGCGAACTCCAGGCCCTCGACGTTGAACCCGTCGATCTGCTTGGGCGCCTGTCCGTCGGCGGCGCCGGCCGCGAAGCCGTAGCGGTCGCCGTGGGCGCTGTCCCAGGCGATCAGGTCGTCGCGCAGGCCGTGGAACGAGCCCGCCAGGGACAGCTGGGTGTCGGCGCCGGAGCCGGTCACCTTGGTGGCGAACACGGTCTGCCGGTCCGGCTTGACCACGCCGTCCTTGTTGTTGCCCAGCGAGCCCGTCCAGTAGACCGTGTCGCCGACCCGGGTGGCGGCCTCGATGTCGATCTCCTTGGAGACGCCGAGCGCCGAGCTGAAGTCCCAGGTGCGGATCGGCGCCCCGGACCTGTCGCGGTCGTAGAGCCGCAGGGTGTTGGACTCGTCGTCACCGACCAGGATGTATCCGCCGCCGGCGTCCACGGCGGCGGAGGCGTCGCTGGAGCCGGTGAGGTAGCGGGCGGCGGCGGAGTTCCGGACGGCGGCCGAGGCCGCGTAGTGCAGGGTGCGGGTGGCCGTCTTGCCGCCGAGGCCGGTGACCTTGACGGTCAGGTCGGTGTAGCCGACGCCCTGGGCCGCGACCGCCAGGGTCCGGGTGCCGCCGGTGCCGGCCACCGTCACGTCGGAGGTCCGGGCGACCGAGCTGCGGGTGCTGGCCGAGGCGGCGACCGTCAGGGCGGAGGCGGCGGCGCCACTCTGCGCCACCGTCACGATGACCGTCGGGTCCCCGGTGGCCCCGACCGCGCCGGACAGGTAGCCGGCGGAGAGGGTGATCGTCGGGGTGCCGTACGAGGCCGCGGCCGCCGGGACGGCCGGCAGGGCGAGCACGGGCAGGGCGGCGACGGCGACGGCCAGCGGGAGCAGGCGGCGGGAACGTGGCACGGGGACAGCCTCTCGACGCGGGGGAGTCGGGCGGGACCCAAGCCTGCCGGCCGTCGGCCAACGCCGCCCTTACACCGGCGGACGAGCGGACGAACAGCAGGCTTCCGCGCCGGTGGTGGCGGCGGACCCCGGACGACCGGCAGGTTCCGCGGTCGCGGCGGACCCGTGCGGAAGGCGTGCCGGGCGGTCCGCGGTCAGCCGGTGAGGCCCGCGGCGCGCAGGCGGCGCTCGACCTGCGCCCACTCCGGGGCGACCGGGGCGGTCCGGTGGGTGCCCGTGCCCCTGTCCTTGAAGCCGCTGGAGGTGGACACGCAGACCACCGGGCCATCGTCCGGAGCCTGCGCGCCGAGGCTGCGCAGGCCGGCCAGGCCGGCGGCCGCGGAGAGTTCCGTCCACAGGCCGGCCCGGGCCAGTTCGGCCTGGGCGTCGGCGAGTTCCGCGTCGCTCACGGTCAGCGCCCGGCCGCCGCTCCCGCGCACCGCGACCACGCCCCGGTAGCCGCTGACCGGGGAGGCGATCGAGTACGCGTCGCTCGGTGCGACCGTCACCCGGGCGGCCGGGAGGCCCTGGGCGAGGGCCCGGTGCAGCGGGCCGGAGGCCGCCGACTCGCAGGAGAAGATCCGCGGCACACGTTGCGCCAGGCCGAGGCGGCGCAGCTCCGCGAAGCCCTTCCAGACGCCGAACAGAAGTTCGCCGTAGCCGGTCGGTACGAACACCGCGCTCGGCACGCCCACGTCCTGGAAGATCTCGTAGGCCACCGTCTTGTAGCCCTCGGGGCCGTACGGGTGGCCCGTGTGGGTGGTCGTCAGGTTGCTGACGGGGTGCAGGCCCAACCGCTCGACCACCTGCCGCAGCAGCGGCCAGCGGGCCTCCCACGGCACCGGCAGCACCACCGCGCCGTAGGCGTTGAGGAAGGCGTCCACGGCGGGCGGCGTGTCCGGGCCGGTGAGGACGACGCAGGGCAGCCCGGCGCGGGCGGCGTAGGCGGCGGCCGAGGCGCCGTGGTTGCCGGAGGACGCGACGGCGATGCCGGGCGCGCCGACGCCCACGGCGGCGCTGGTGGTGCAGCGGTTCAGGCGGTCCTTGTGGCTCCAGGTGGGGTTGCGGGACTCGTCCTTGACGTGGACGCCCGGTCGGATCTCCACCATCGGGGTGGCTCCCTCGCCCAGGCCCGGGGCGAGTAGCGGGGGCAGCAGCGGCGCCCAGCGCTCCAGGCCGCCGCGGGCTCCGGCGGGGGCTCCGGCGGGGGCTCCGTCGGTGGCTCCGGCGGGGGCGAACAGGCGGGCCGGGTCGGCCTGGTCGTAGGCGTAGTCGAGCTCGACGGGGTAGGAGACGTCCGCCGTGCTCGTCCGCGGGCAGCCTGCGGTGAGCGGGGGCCAGAGCGGGAAGTCGAGGTCCGGATCGCCGAGGGAGCGCTGGCCGGTGGCGAGGGAGGCGCCCGCTCCCGTGCCGGGGGTGGTTTCCCATGTCATGTAAGCACCATAGCCGCGTTGGAGGTGCTACAGGTGGGGGTTTGTGATTCTCCTGGGAACGGGCACACTCAGCGGGACGTCCGGTGGCCGGACAGGAACGGGGTCGCGATGGACAGCGGAATCCGGGAGATGGTCGACGCGCTGGAGGAGGCGCGGCGGCAGCTGCGGGAGAACGCCCTGCCGAAGGTGCGGGAGCTCAGGGAACCGGTCGCCGTGGGCGGTGAGCACCACCTGCTCGGTCCGGCGGCCGACCTGCTGGCCGCGCTGGCGGAGCTGCTGGGCGGCGTCGAGCCGCGGGTCACCTCGTCGCAGGCGCACCACGCGCATTTCGAGGCGGCGAAGCGGCTGCAGGAGCAGGCGGGCTACCTGCGCGGCAGGCAGCAGGAGATCAGGGGGCTGACCGGGTGAGAGCCGCCGACGCCCCGTCGTGGGGCGCCGGCGGCCGTCCCCGCCGCTCAGCGGTGGTTCGCGAACTGCACCACCTGCTGGTACGTCGGACGGTTCTGCCAGGTGGTCTTGTCGTCCGTCACCCCGCCCAGCGGCCGCTGGATGATGGTGTCGGCGCACCACTGGTCACCGGCCGAGCAGTCGCCGTCGCCCGGGTAGACCTGGGAGGCCGGCTGTGCGGCGGCCTGCTTGAGGGTGTTCAGCAGCACGTTCCGGCAGGCCGTCAGGTCGCCTCCGCCGCAGTACGGGCGGGCCAGCGGGCCGGCGACCTGGTCGCCCAGGACGGACCGCAGGTCCTTGTCCAGGTAGCTCCACCAGCCGTATTGGAAGGCCGAGCCCTTGTGGGGGATGGACTCGTTGGCGCTCACCGGGCCGCCGGCGGCGGCGCCGGTCTGGCCGCCGGAGGGCGACTCGTTGATCTGGAGGGCGCCGGTCAGGGCGGTGAAGAGCTGGTCGCCGAGTCCGGGGCGCATGACGCCGTCGGCGACCAGCGGCCACCAGGCGTCCATCACCCGGATCGCGGCGGCGTCCGCGTAGCCGTGACTGCCCGGTGAGGTCTCCTTGCGCTGACCTCCGTCGGCGAGCCAGGCCTCCAGCTGCTGCAGCGCCGTCAGGGTGGCGGGGTCGGTGACCGGGCCGCTGCGCAGGACCCGGATGAGGTCCGGCAGGACGTCCTCGGCCCGCAGGTCGGCGAGGGCGGCGCCCTCCATCGCCTGGGTGAGCGAGACCCGGCTGACCTTGCCGCCGTGGTCGAGCAGCGCCTTGACCCGGTCGTCGAGCAGGTTGGCCCGGTGCACCGAGCCGTTGCCGAAGCCGGCCGCGGTGTAGCCGGCGGCCTGCTTGTTGTTCCAGGAGACGTAGTAGTCCTGGTTCACGGACTGCGGGTGCTCGGCCGCCGGGGTGTACCGGGCCGTGTTGGTGGCCGGGTCGAAGTCCGCCCACTCGTAGGAGGGCTGGGCGAGGACGGGCAGGCCGGCGTCGACCCCGGCGGCGCGCACCGGGTTGCTGCCGGAGTTGTAGTACGCGATGTCGCGGGAGTCCGCGTAGAACCAGTTGAAGGTGTAGTTGATGTCCTGGGTGGCGCGCTGGAAGCTCGGGGCGTCGTGCACGGCGCCGGGGTCGTTCAGCTCCTGGAAGCCGATGATGGAGTCGGCCTCGTGCCGGTAGGTGGAGCGCAGCGAGGTGAACGCGACGGGCTTGCCGCCGACGGTGCCCCGGGCGCTCACCAGGCCGTAGTTCGAGCGGCGCATCACCAGGGTGTACGAGCCGGCGGCGGTGGAGTCGGCGGTGGTCGGGCTCCACGCGTTCCTGCGTTCCAGCCGGTCGAAGGGCAGGCACTGGCCGTGCCAGAGGTAGGAGTCGGCGGCGGTGGTGACCGGTGAGCCGTCGGTGGTGCAGAGCGGGACGGCGTAGGTGTCGGTGATGTCCTGCCCGGCCGAGGTCGCGCTCCAGGCGTAGTCCTGGCCGCGGCCGAGCTGGACGTAGAAGCTCAGCCCGGCGAACGCCGCGCCGCGGGCGCTCATCCCGGGGCCCTGGAGCTCCTCGAGCATCAGCAGCTGCGGGGCGAAGTAGCCGGTCTGCGGGCCGAACACGGCCACCGGGTGGCCGTCGTCGGTGTGCGCGCCGGAGACCAGCAGGGCGTTGGACATGCCGTGCTTGGCGGTGAGCAGGTTGCCCGGCAGCACGCCGCCGGCCTTGGTCGTCGCGGTGTTCGCGGAGCCGGTGGCGTCGTAGATCATCCGCTCGGGCACCACGGAGCCGGGGTCGGGCACGGCCTCGCCCTGCGGATGGTCGGGCACGGTGGCGTACGGGAAGCTCTGGCCGTCGTGCAGGGTCCGCACCGCCTCGGGGTCGTCGGCCTCGCGCAGCGACTTCCAGACCGCGTCCCCGGCGTCCTTGCCGTAGCGGGCCTCGGCCGCCGACTTGACCTGGGCCGAGGCGAGTTCGTTGCCGCCGCCGGCGCCGAACAGCGCACCGACCACCGAGGCCAGGGCGACCAGGTCGGTCAGTTTGAACGGCTCGATCGAACCCGCGTTGGTGATCGGGTCGATGTGACCGGTGAGGTCGTACTCGCCGGGGAAGGTGCGGCCGTTGTACGCCTCCCTGGCGTACTGGTTGATGCCGTCGAGGTAGGCGTTCGCGTCGGCGAGGGCCTGGGTCGCCCGGCCGCCGCGGGCGGCGAGCCCGTCGATCTGCTGCTGCAACTCGGCCTCGGTGTACGGCGCGGCCTGCCAGAAGCTCTGCTCCAGCTGGCGGTTGGCGGCGGCGCCGCCCGCGAAGCCGGACAGCTGGCCGCGGCCGACGTGCCGGAACAGGTCCATCACCCAGAGCCGGTCCTGCGCGGCGGCGTAGCCGGCGCCGAACTCGGTGCCGTAGCGGGTGGTGCCGGTGATGTGCGGGATGCCGGCGGCCTTGTCGCGGACGATGGTGACGTCCGGGCGGGGGCTGGTGGTACTGGCGACCTGGTCGGCGGGGACGCCGAAGGAGGCGTCGTTGAAGAAGCCGCGCAGCCCGGCCTCGGTGAGCCCGGGGTAGCCGGAGGCGAGGGCCGCGTACGGGCCGAGTTGGTCGTCGGTGTGCGCGGGGCGGCTGCCGAACATCCGGTTGAGCAGGATCTCGGCGAGCGTCGCGTTGCCGTTCTCGCCGGGCGGCAGGATGTCGGCGCAGCGCCCGCCGCAGTAGTCGGCGGCGGCCGCGGTCCCGGCCGCGGTGGTCGGGACGGCGGTGGCGCCGGTGGGGGTGGTGAGGGTCGCGGTGACCACCAGGGCGGACGCGAGGGCGGCGGCCGCCGCGAAGCGGAGGGGGTGTCGGAGAGGGTGTCGGAGGGTGTGGGGGCGTGGGCGCAAGGCGAGCTCCTCCGTCGAAGCCACGGGGAGTCGACGGTAGGGGTGCTACTGGCCGGTTGGCTAGTGGCGTGCATGCCATTTCCTGTACGGGACACCGGAGTTGTCGGCCGCGTCGGCGGCCCGGTCCCGCGCGCGGTCGGCCCGGGCGGGGTACCGCGCCGGCGGGGCCGGCGGCGTCCGACAGGTCGGCCGCCGGCGCGCTCCGCATGCGCCCAGGGGCATCACGCCGTGCCATGAGGCCTGTTGGACGGATCGGTGCAGGCCCCCTAGCGTTCGGCGCATGACAGAGCGACGCGCGATCCTCAGCGGTTCGACCTTCGAGGAGCAGATCGGTTACGCCCGGGCCGTGGTGGACGGCGAGTGGGTGCACGTGTCCGGGACGACCGGGTTCGACTACGCCCGGATGACGATCTCCGAGGACGTGGTGGAGCAGGCCGAGCAGTGCCTGCGCAACATCGGGGCCGCGCTGGCCGAGGCGGGGTGCGGCTTCGCCGACGTGGTGCGGGTGCGCTACCTGCTGCCCGAGCGTGCGGACTTCGAACCCTGCTGGCCGGTGCTGCGGCGCTGCTTCGGTGACGTCCGGCCGGCCGCCACCATGATGGTCTGCGGACTGGCCGACCCCCGGATGAGGATCGAGATCGAGGTGGACGCGCGGCGGCCCTCCTGACGGAGCCCCGGGCCCGCCGGGTCCGGGCGCGCGATCGGCCCGGACCCGGGTGCGCTCAGCGGCGGGACGCCAGCCGGGCGCCGAGGGCCTCCGGGTCGGGCAGGAACCAGATGTGGCCGCCCGCGTTGGACTCGTGGACCAGTGAGCGCAGGGCCGAACTGGCCTCCAGGTGGCGGGAGATGTCACCGAGGACGGCCAGCGGCACCTGGTAGTTGACGAACTTCTGCATGACCTCCCCGGCGAACCCGGTGCTCAGGACGAAGAACTCGTCGCTCAGCCGGTCGGCCGGGACGGCGACGACCTCGGCGCCCTGGTACGTCGCGCCGATGAGGTCCAGTGCGTCCTGCACGGTGCTGATCACGGGCCCGGCCGGGTCGCACACCAGCACCTTCACGCCGCTCAGTTCCTGCACCGTGTCAGCCATGGCGTTCTCCTGCCGGTCGGTCGGGATGACCCGGGCGGAGCACCCGCCCCGGGCGTGATCATCGGTGATCCGGCCTCAATCTAGGCCAGGCGGAGCGGCGCCCGGAACCGATTTTGGGGCCACCGACCGGGCCGTCCGGGCGCGGAACCCGACGCGTGGCGGAGAGTGCCGGGCCCGGCGCCCGGAGAGCGGCGGCGGTGTCAGAGCCGCTCGGGGACGGGGTTGCCGACCGCCTCGATGGCCCGGCGCAGCGGCACCTTCAGCAGGACGGCGAAGCCGATCACGAAGAACACCAGCAGCGAGATGATCGCCGAGCGGTAGCTGCCGGTGACCTGGTAGGCGACGCCGAAGACCAGCGGGCCCATCCAACTGGTGCCGCGGTCGCTGACCTTGTACAGGCTGAAGTACTCCGCCTCCCGGCCGGCCGGGATCAGGTGGGAGAACAGCGAGCGGGAGAGCGCCTGGCTGCCGCCGAGCACCAGGCCGATCATGCACGCCAGGACATAGAACCAGATGGGCTGGTGGGCGGGCATGACGTACCCGAGGGCGAGGGTGACCACCCAGCCGACCAGGGAGCCGAGGATGGTCCGCTTGGCGCCGTACCGCTGGGCGATCCGGCCGAGCAGCAGCGCCCCGCCGATCGCCACCACCTGGACCATCAGCACGGCGGTGACCAGCGAGGTCTGGTCCATGCCCAGCTCCTCGCTGCCGTACAGCGAGGCCTGCGAGACGACGGTCTGGATGCCGTCGTTGTAGCAGAGGAAGGCGGCGAGGTAGAGCAGCGTCAGCGGGTGCCGGCGCATGTTCTTCAGGGTCCGGCCGAGTTCCCGCAGGCTGCCGGCGGTGGGCCGGTCGGCGGCGGCCGCCGGGCGGTCGGGCGCGACGCCCGCCCGGGAGGGCAGCCGCAGCAGCGGGACGAGGGTGAACAGCGCCCACCAGAGTCCGGCCGAGGCCAGGCAGATCCGCACCGCGGTGCCGGAGGCGAGGCCGAGCGCGTCATGGCCCTGGAACAGCGCCAGGTTGGCGATCAGCAGCAGGCCGCCGCCCGCGTAGCCGTAGGCCCAGCCCTTGGAGGAGACCTTGTCGCGCTCGTCGGGGGAGGCCAGGCCCGGCAGGTAGGCGTACGACAGCGCGACCGACACGGCGTACGAGATGTTGGCGACCACCAGCAGGGCGCCGCCCAGCAGGTAGCGGTCGCCCTGGAGGAAGAACATCCCCGTCGTGGCGATCGCACCGACGTACGCGAAGCCGCACATCAGCTCCTTGTGCCGCCCGGTGCGGTCGGCGACGGTGCCGGTCAGCAGCATCACCGCGACCGAGATCAGCACCGAGAAGGAGACGGTGTACGGGAAGAACGACCCCGCGCGGATCGACAGGCCCAGCGGGTGCACGTCGCCGGACGCGTCGGCGGCGTTCCTGGCCACCTCGGTCAGGTAGGGGCCGAGGAACACCGTCAGGACGGTGGCCGAGAAGGCGGCGTTGGCCCAGTCGTTGACGTACCAGCCGAACTGCATCCGGCGCAGCGCGCGGCCGTCGCCGGTGGTCGGCGGCGGCTCGTCCGCCACGTGGTCCCGCAAGTGGTCCGTGGTGCTCATACGGCTCCCTGTTCCGTGCTGGAGCCGGTGCTGCCGTGCGTCCAGCAGCCGCGCTCGCTGAGGACGTCCCGGAGGACGTCGATGCGATCGGCCATGATGCCATCCACACCCAGGTCGAGGAGAGCCCTGATCCGTGTGGGATCGTCCACAGTCCAGACGTGGACCTGCAGGCCCAGCCGGTGCGCGGCGCGTACGAAGGCCCGGTCGACCACCCGGACGCCCAGGTGCCGCTCCGGCACCTGCGCACACAGCCCGGCGTACGGCGCCCGGCGCCCCGGCCGGGGCGGCAGCGGGCCGCCCAGCGAGCGCAGCCGCAGCCGGGCGACCTCGCGGGGGCCGAGCGAGGTGGCCAGCCGGGGCCCGGCGGCGGCCCGGACGGCGGCCAGGCGGCTGTCGGAGAAGCCGCCGACGCAGACCCGGTCCCAGGCGTCGGTCCGGCGGATCGCCTCGACCAGCGGGGCGACGGCCGGTGCCGCCTTGACGTCGATGTTGAACCGGGCCTCGGGGAACGCCCCGAGCAGGTCCTCCAGCAGCGGGACCGGCTCCCGGCCGCCGATCCGGGCCCGCCGGACGGTCTCCCAGGGCAGTTCGGCGACGGCTCCGCTCCGGTCGGTGACCCGGTCGAGCCGGGAGTCGTGGAAGGCCACCAGTACGCCGTCGGCGGTGGCGTGCGCGTCCGTTTCGAGGTAGCGGTAGCCGAGCGCCACGGCGGCGTCGAACGCGGCGAGCGAGTTCTCGGGGTGCCCGAGCTCACCGCCCCGGTGCGCGAAGGCGAGCGGCCCCGGGTGGTCGAGGAAGGGGTGCATGTGGTGCTCCGAGCTGCGGGGACAGGGGGCGGTGCTGCCGGTTCGCGGCCGTCCCGGATCGCTCCGCGTTACAGTATTACGCACTCTGTCAAGCAGTAATGATCATCGTCCCGCCTCCCCCGGAAGGAGAACGGGGCGCCGATCGCCGGACCCCCGGCGGTGGGGCCGGTGCGGGCCTTCCCCGGTCAAGGATGCTGCCTGGAAGAGCTCTTGACGCCGGATCGGCTCGTGTCGGCCTTCGGAGGCGGGCGGTGGCGCTGTCCCGTCGGACGGTCGGTCCGGAAACCCGATTTCGTGTTCGCCCGGTTGTCGCCTATGGTTGGTCTCACCGACGCGGGGTGGAGCAGCTCGGTAGCTCGCTGGGCTCATAACCCAGAGGTCGCAGGTTCAAATCCTGTCCCCGCTACCAATCCGAAGCCGGGGCCGACGCGAGATCGCGTCGGCCCCGGCTTCGTCGTCGCTCGGCCGCCGCTCCGAGGTCGACGTCCCCGGCCGCGACACACCGATCGCCGTCCTCCCCGGCGCCGCCGTCCGATCGGCCTAGGCTCGTCGGATGAAACGATTGGGGACCTCACGACTCGACGCCATCGACCGGGCCCTGTTCGACCGCATCGCCGCCGCCCCGCTGCACGGCACCCGCCCCTGGTTGCGGGCCCTGAGCCGGGCCGCCGACCACGGACTGCTGTGGACGGGCACCGCCGCCGTCCTCGGCGCGTTCGGCGGGCGCACCGGGCGGCGGGCGGCCCTTCGCGGACTCGGCTCGCTCGCCATCGCCTCGGCCACCGCCAACACCGTCGCCAAACACGCCACCCGCCGGCCCCGCCCCGCGCTGGACGGCGTACCGTCCCTGCGCCGGCTGCTGCGCCAGCCCGTCACCACGTCGTTCCCCTCCGGCCACTCCGCCTCCGCGGCCGCCTTCGCCACCGGCGTGGCCATCGAGTCCCCGCTGCTGGGGGCGGCCGTCGCGCCGATCGCCGCAGCGGTGGCGTTCTCGCGGGTCTACACCGGGGTGCACTACCCGGGCGACGTCCTCGCCGGTGCGGCGCTGGGTGCGGCCGCGGCCGGCACCACCCTGCGGTGGTGGCCGCGCGCGTCCGACGCCCCGCCGTCGGCCGCCCCCGCCGCTCGCCCGGCGCCCGCGCTGAAGCGGGGGAGGGGCCTGTCGGTGGTGGTCAACTCGGGCTCCGGCAACGGCTCCCCGATAGCCGCCGGCCCCGAGGACACGGCGGAGGAGCTGCGCGCCCTGCTGCCCGAGGCGGACGTCCGGGTGTGCGGACCGCAGGGCGACCTGGCCAAGATGCTGGGCGAGGCCGCCGACCGGGCCGCCGCCGTCGACGGCGCGCTCGGCGTGTGCGGGGGCGACGGCAGCGTCAACCTGGCCGCCGCCCTGGCCGTCGAGCGCGCACTGCCGCTGGCCGTCTTCCCCGGCGGCACCCTCAACCACTTCGCCCTGGACCTCGGCGCCACCACCCACGGGGCCACCGCCGAGGCCGTGGAGGCCGGCAGCGCGGTCGGCGTGGACCTGGGACTGGCCGCCGACGCCGACGGCACCCGGACCTTCGTCAACACCTTCAGCCTCGGTATCTACCCCGAACTCGTACACCAACGCGAGAAGTTGGAGGGACGCATCGGCAAGTGGCCGGCCCTCGCGGTAGCCGTGGCCAAGCTGTTGCCGAGCGCCGAACCGGTCACCGTCCACGCCGCCGGCCGCCCGCGCCGACTGTGGCTGCTGTTCGCCGGCAACGGGGCGTACGAACCGGCGGGCCTCGCCCCCACCCGGCGCGCCGCGCTGGCCGACGGACTCCTCGACGTCCGGGTCGTCGACGGCGGCAGGCCCTTCGCCCGCACCCGGCTGGCCGCCGCCTTCCTGTCCGGGACCCTGGACCGCTCCCGGGTCTACCGGACGGTTCGCCTGCGCGCCCTGGACGTGGACTCCCTCGGCGACGCCGACCGCATCGCGGTCGACGGCGAGAGCGTCCCGGCGCACGGTGCGCTCCGGCTGTCCAAGTCGCCCGCCGCGCTCACCGTCTACCGCCCGGCGGTCGCCGACTGAGCCTCCGGGCCGGGCCCGTCGTCCGGAGCCCCGCTCGGCGGGGTCGGGGGCGGGCCCGGCCGGCGGTCAGCGGACCGCCACCCCGACCAGGCAGGTGTCGTCGTCCGTGTCGGCGCTGCTGTACTGCAGCAGGTGGTCCAGGTGCCCCTCCAGGCCGTCCGCGCTGGTGGCCGACTGGTGGTGGGCCCGCTCCGCGAGCGTCATCAGGTTGGTCAGGGACGCCTGGAGCGACTCGTCCCGGCGCTCGATCAGCCCGTCGGTGTACATCACCAGGGTGTCGCCGGCCTGGAGGACGAAGTCGTGCTCCTCGTACTCCGCCTGGTCCAGGGCGCCGAGCAGGATGCCGCCCACCTGCGGGAGGGTCATCGCCCTGCCCTCCCGCACCAGGACCGGCGGCGGGTGGCCCGCGCGGGCCCAGCGCAGCCGGCGGGTGGCCGGCTCGTAGAGCCCGCAGACCGCGGTGGCCGTGACGTTGTCGGTCAGGTGGTGGGTGACGCTGTTGAGCCAGCTCAGCAACTGGGCCGGCCCGGCGCCGGTGGCGGCCAGACCGCGCAGGGCGTTGCGCAGCGCGACCATGCCGGTGGCGGCCTCGATGCCGTGCCCGGCGACGTCGCCGACGCACAGCAGCACGTCGCCCGTCGGCAGGGCGAGCGCGTCGTACCAGTCGCCCCCGACCAGGTGGTCCTTCTCGGCCGGGCGGTAGCGGACCGCGACGCGCAGGTCGTGCAGGTCCAGCGGCCCCCGGGCGGGCGGCATGATGGCGTGCTGGAGCTGGAGGGCGAGGCGGCTGCGCTCGGCGGCCTGCTGCTCGCTCTGCGCCAGCTGGTCGCGGGTGGCGGCCAGCGCCACCTCCGTCCAGTGCTGGGCCGAGATGTCCTGGTAGGCGCCGCGGACGATGCGCAGCCCGCTGTCCGGATCGCGCACCGGCTCGGCCACCACGCGGATGTGCCGGGTGACGCCGTCGGGGCGTTGCAGCCGGAAGGCGGTGGAGGCCGGGCGCCGGTGGTACAGGAGGGTGCGCAGGAACCGGCCGATGGTGTGCCGGTCGTCCGGGTGGGCGTGCTCGGCCAGCTGGTCGAGGGCGATCGGCTGTGCGGTGGGCGGCAGCCCGTGAAGCTCGAACAGCGTGTCGTTCCAGACAATCTGACGGGTCTTCAGGTTCTCCTCGAAGCCGCCGATCCGGCCCAGACGCTGCGCGTGCTGGAGCAGCCGGGCGACCCTCGGGGTGCCGTCGTCGAGCCGCCAGACGACCACCAGGTGGATGCCGTGGCGGCTGATGCTCACCTGTGCCCGGGCGCTCAGCGGTACCCCGTCGACCAGGGCGGCGAGCCGCATGCCCTGGGCGCGGAAGGGCTCCCCGGTGGCGAAGACGTGCTCGACCTTCTCGGCCAGGCCCCCCGGCTCGGCCGCCAGCGGGTACGCCTCCAGCAGGCGGGTGCCCACGATGGCGGCGGTGGGCCGGCCGGCGAAGTCGACGAAGGACGGGTTGACGTGCCGGATCACGAACTTCAGCGGGAGCTCGGTGTCCTCAGGGGCCACCCGCAGGACCAGGCAGGGATCGAGGAGACCGTCCGTCAGCTGCCGCAACTCGTCGAACTGGGCGTCCGCCGGGTCCGCGACGGCGTACTGCCGGCTGTCCCAGGACTCCAGGGTGGCGGCCGCCACCTCGGCCAGCGCCTCGAACTGCCGTTGCAGGGGCTGCGACTGCTCGGGCAGCGCCTCGCGCCAGCAGATCTCCAGCACGCCGATCAGCCGGCCGCCGACCCCGGCCGGGACGGCGAGGCGCCCGCCGCGGATCTCGTGCTGGCCGATCGAGGGCAGCGACGCCTCGGCGAGCGTGTGGTAGCCGACCGCGGCGCGTTCGTCCAGGGCCCGGCGGGCCGGGGTCGGCACGCCCGGCGGGACGTGCCGCCAGCGGCGCGCCTCCTCCGGCTGGAAGCCGGCGCTGCCCGCCAGGGACAGCGAGAGGTCGGGGTGGGCCGCCCAGACCGCCACCGCGGCCACTCCGAGCGGCCGCAGGGCGTGCTCCAGCATGGAGCGCGCGGCCGTCGCGGCGTCACCGCCCGCGATGGTGTCGGCCTCGGTGCTGCGCAGCCGCAGCGCCACCGGGTCCTCCGGCCGGACGGCCGCACCGGCGACGAATTCCCGGGCGAGCGCCGAGATCTGGTCCGCCGCCACCTGGTTGACCAGGTCGACGGCCAGCGCCAGCGTGGTGACGCCCGCCTGCTCGGCCAGGCTCTCCAGCTGCCGGGCCGCCTCGGTGGGGCCGCAGCGCAGCCGCTCCACCAGGACGCCGACGGCCATCTCGACGACGGCACGGCCGGCCGCGTCGGCCTGCGCCTGGTCCAGCTCCTGGCGCAGCCGCTCGACCGTGGTGGCGAGCCGGCCGACGGCCGCCGCGTCGCCTCCCGGCTCCTGGGTGGCCGGCGTATCCGGGTCCGCCGGGGTCCGCTGCGCGCCGACCCTGGGGGCCTCGACGCCCGGCTCGATCGCGGCGGGGCGGCCGGTGGCGAGTCGCTCCTGGGGGTCCTGCACGGTGGTGGCTCCTGGGGTCTCGGCTGCTGCTCCGGCGGTGGTCACCGCGTGAGGTGGTGCGTGATCCGGCTGACCACCTCGTTCGCGTCGACCGGCTTGGTGATGTAGTCGCTCGCTCCGGCCGCCAGGCTCTTCTCCCGGTCGCCGATCATGGCCTTGGCGGTGACGGCGATGATCGGCAGGCCCTCGTGCTCGGGCATCGCGCGGATCGCCGCGGTGGCCGTGTACCCGTCCATCTCGGGCATCATCACGTCCATCAGGATGACGTCGATCCCGGGGTGGGTGGTGAGCGACTCCAGGGCGGCCCGGCCGTTCTCGGCCTGGAGGACGCGCATGCCGTGGAGCTCCAGGATGCTGGTGATCGCGTACAGGTTGCGGTCGTCGTCGTCGACGACCAGCGCCGTGCGGCCGGCGAGGGCCGGTTCGGCGTCGGGGCTCCAGGACCCGACCCGCTCCGGCCCGCGCGCCGGGGGCAGGGCGCCGCCGGGGCGGTCGGCGCTCATGTGCAGGGCGATCCGCTCGCGCAGCTCGTCCAGGCTGGCGATCAGCTCCAGCGGCCGCTCGTCCTGCCGCAGGAACGCGTCCGCCTGCTCGCCGGCGGCGCCCCGGTTGTGGTGCGCCAGCACCGGGACGGTGTGCAGGGCCGGGTCGCCCTCCATCTCGGCGAGGAGCGTGGCGGCCGTGCCGTCCGGCAGGTCCAGTTCCAGGACGACGCAGTGGCAGGGGGCGGTGGCGAGCGCGGTGGCGGCCTCGTGGGCTCCGACGGCGGTGACGATCTCGACCTGCCGGTGCCCGGCGGAGTAGCGGGCGAGGTCGGCGACGGCGTTCTCCGCCACCAGGCTCAGCAGCCCGTTCGGCCGGCTCTCCACCACCAGGAGGCGCCGCGGGCGCCCGGGGAAGGCGTGGTCGCCCGGGTCGTGCACCGGATCCTCGGACGGCCGCGCGGCGGCGCCGTCCAGCGCCCTGGAGACGGCCGGCGGTTCGCCGGTGGGCACCTCGGAGTGCGCGACGGGGAGGTAGAGGGTGAAGACGCTGCCCCGGCCCAGGGTGCTCTCCACGGTGATCGCACCGCCGAGCAGGTAGGCGATCTCGCGGCTGATGGACAGCCCGAGGCCGGTGCCGCCGTACTTGCGGCTGGTGGTGCCGTCGGCCTGCTGGAAGGCGCCGAACACCGTCTCCAGGTTCTGGGGCGCGATGCCGATGCCGGTGTCGGTGACGCGGAAGGCGAGCACCGGGCCGCCGCGCCGCACGCCGTCGGGCAGTTCGGCCTCGACCGCGGGCTCGATGCGCAGCTCGACCCGCCCGTGCTCGGTGAACTTGACGGCGTTGGACAGCAGGTTGCGCAGCACCTGGCGCAGCCGGTAGTCGTCGGTGCGCAGTTCGCCGGGCACCCCGGGGGCCGTCCGGACGGCGAAGGCGAGGTTCTTCTGCCCGGTCATCGGGCGGAAGGTGGCTTCGACGTACTCGAGCAGCGCGGGCAGCGGCACCGCGTCGACGCTCAGGTCCATCTTGCCGGCCTCGACCTTGGAGAGGTCGAGGATGTCGTTGATGAGCTGGAGCAGGTCGGAGCCGGCGGAGTGGATGATGCCGGCGTACTCGACCTGCTTGGCGGTCAGGTTCCGGGTGGGGTTCTGGGCGAGCAGCTGGGCGAGGATCAGCAGGCTGTTGAGCGGGGTGCGCAGCTCGTGGCTCATGTTGGCCAGGAACTCCGACTTGTACTTCGAGGCGAGGGCCAGCTGGTGGGCGCGTTCCTCCAGTTCCTGGCGGGCCTGCTCGATCTCCAGGTTCTTGGTCTCGATGTCGCGGTTCTGCGCCGCCAGCAGCTCCGCCTTGTCCTCCAACTCGGCGTTGGAGAACTGGAGCTCCTCCTGCCGGGCCTGCAACTCCTCGGACCTCGCCTGGAGTTCGGCGGTCAGGCGCTGGGACTCGCCGAGCAGCTCGTCGGTCCTGGCGTTGGCGATGATGGTGTTGAGGTTGACCCCTATGGTCTCCAGCAGCTGGTCCAGGAAGTCCCGGTGGACCTGGGTGAACGGCTTCACGGAGGCCAGTTCGATGACGCCGAGGACCTGGTCCTCGACGACGATCGGCAGCACGACCAGTGCCAGCGAGTCGATGCGGCCGAGGCCGGAGGCGGCGGCCAGGTAGCCGGGCGGGAGGGCGTCGACGGCGATGGTCCGCCGGCTGCGCGCGGCCTGGCCGACGAAGGACTCGCCGAGGCGGAAGCGGGTGGGGCGGTCGCCGTCGGGGAAGGCGTAGGAGCCGACGAGTTGGAGCGTCGTGCCGTCCGGGCCGTCCTCGGCGAGGTAGAAGGCGCCGCACTGGGCGCCGACCAGCGGGGCGAGTTCGTCCATCACGGACGCGGCGACGACGCCGAGGTCGCGCCTGCCCTGCATCAGGGCGGAGAAGCGGGCGAGGTTGGTCTTCAGCCAGTCCTGTTCCTCGTTGGCCCGGGTGGTCTCGCGCAGCGACTCCACCATGAAGTTGATGTTGTCCTTGAGGTCGGCGACCTCGCCGGAGGCGTCCACGGTGATCGAGCGGGTCAGGTCGCCGGCCGCCACCGCGCTGGTGACCTCGGCGATCGCCCGGACCTGCCGGGTGAGGTTGCCGGCCAGCTCGTTCACGTTCTCGGTGAGCCGCTTCCAGGTGCCGGACACCCCCTGGACCTTGGCCTGGCCGCCCAGGCGCCCCTCGGTGCCGACCTCCCGGGCGACCCTGGTCACCTCGTCGGCGAAGGAGGAGAGTTGGTCGACCATCGTGTTGATGGTCTCCTTCAGCTCCAGGATCTCGCCCCGGGCCGTGACGGTGATCTTCTGCGAGAGGTCGCCCTCGGCCACCGCGGTGGCCACCTGGGCGATCGCCCGGACCTGGCCGGTGAGGTTGCCGGCCATGGAGTTCACCGAGTCGGTGAGGTCGCGCCAGGTCCCGGACACGCCGACGACCCGGGCCTGGCCGCCGAGGATGCCCTCGGTGCCGACCTCCCGGGCGACCCTGGTCACCTCCCCGGCGAAGGAGGAGAGTTGGTCGACCATCGTGTTGACGGTGTTCTTCAGCTCCAGGATCTCGCCCCGGGCGTCCACCTCGATCTTCTGGGTGAGGTCGCCGCGCGCCACCGCCGTGGTCACCTGGGCGATGCCGCGCACCTGCCAGGTGAGGTTGCCGGCCATCGCGTTGACCGAGTCGGTGAGGTCCGCCCAGGTGCCCGACACCCCCGGCACCTGCGCCTGGCCGCCGAGGCGGCCGTCGGTGCCGACCTCGCGGGCGACCCGGGTCACCTCCGAGGTGAAGTGGGACAGTTGGTCGACCATCCCGTTGAACACCGAGGCGATCTCGCCGAGCAGCCCGGGAGCGTCGTCGGGCAGCTTGGTGCTGAAGTCGCCGTCCCGGACGGCCGTGAGGCCCGCCAGCAACTGCCGCAGTTCCGGCTCGTTCCCCGGAGCGGCGTCCGGCCCGCCCTCCGGGCGGTGCTGCGAACCGTTGGACGTCAGCGGACCAGCCATCGAACGTCGCCTCCGTAGAATGCCGGGCCGGAGCCCGCATCCGGTCGTGCGCACCACGGCCGACCGGGTGCCGGGTGGCTCCGGGTCGCCACTCCGGAGTGCGGTGGGTACCGTCAACGGAGGCTACCCCAGGGCCCGCGGCGCGGGAAAACGCCTGCCACCGGGGTGGAAGCGGGCCGCACCGCGGGTGCGACCCCCGACGACGCGGCCTTCACAAAACGTTTACGGTGGATGACTGCATCGATCGGCGGACCCGGGGTAGCAGGGCCTCCGTCGTGCCGTTCTCGGGAAAGGACCTGCATGCCCACGCCCACTGGCGAACTGCTCGTCTCCGCAGCCGCACCCGGCGGAAAGCTCCGGGAGTCGCTCACGGTGGAGCTGCCCGAAGAAGTGGACCCGAAGGAGATCGCCCCCGCCGACGCGCGGGAGCTCACCCGGGTTCTGCTGCGACGCCTCGCCACCCTGGAGGAGGGGACGAGGGAGTACTCGTACGTCCGCAACACCCTGGTGGAGATGAACCTCTCCCTGGTGCGGTTCGCGATCCGCCGCTTCACCTCGCACCGCGAGCCGCAGGAGGACCTGCTCCAGGTCGGGGCGGTCGGCCTGATCAAGGCCATCGACCGGTTCGACCCGGAACTCGGTGTGGAATTCACCACATTCGCCATGCCGACCGTCCTCGGTGAGATCCGGCGCCACTTCCGCGACACCACCTGGGCCGTGCACGTGCCCCGCCGACTCCAGGAACTGCGCATCCTGCTGGCCAAGGCCCAGGACAAGCTGTTCCAGGAGCTGGACCGCGCCCCCACGCCGAACGAACTCGCCGAGCACCTCTCGCTGCCCGTCGAGGAGGTCATCCAGGGTCTGGCCGCCGCCAACGGGCACACCGCCGGCTCCCTGGACCTCGGGAGCTCGGAGGACGAGGACGGCCCCGGCGCCCTCGCCGACCGGCTCGGTCACGAGGACCGCGACCTCGCCCGCGTCGAGGACCTGGTGGCGCTCAAGCCGCTGGTGGCCAAGCTGCCGGAGCGGGAGCGGCTGATCCTCTCGATGCGGTTCTGCGAGGACATGACGCAGTCCCAGATCGGGGAGCGCCTCGGCCTCTCCCAGATGCACGTCTCGCGGCTGCTCACCCGCACGCTGCGGCAGCTGCGAGAAGGCCTCGAGCGCGACTGAGGCATCTCATGGGGCCCGCTGTTTGGCTGATGGGCCCGAGCCTACGTATGGTCGGAGGGCACGGACGATGGAGGGGACGACGATGATGCCATCCGACAACGGCAGGGGCGACACGGCCCTGGCGCCCGCCGCACCCAGGCCGGGCCTGGTGGTGCGCAGTCGTGCCACCGAGGGTGGCGCGGTGGTCTGCACGCTCGCGGGGGACCTCGACGTGGAGACGCTGGACTCGGCCGCCGAGACGCTCGCCGAGCTGGTCGCCCAGCGGCCGGCCGCTGTGGTCATCGACCTGCGGGAGGTCGCCTTCTGCGACTCCTCGGGGTTGAACCTGCTGCTCAGGACCCGCATCGCGGCGGAGCGGGAAGGGCTGGAGCTGAGCCTCGCGGCGGTGGCTCCGACCGTGATGCGGGTCCTGGAACTGACCGGTGCGCGAACGGTGTTCACCATTCACGAATCGGTCGAGGCGGCCCTGCCGCACTGAGTGGCGGGCGGTCGGACCGCCTCCTTCCGGGTGCCCGGTCGGCCCCGGGCAGGCATAATCCCGGAACTGCCGGGAAACCGAGCTGCGAAAGCGACGTCGATCCGAAGGGGTGCCCTCACATGACGATGAGCCGGGGAGCCCTGGACGGCGACCCGCACGGGGCCGAGCTCGTCCTGCCCGTCGGCGGTCAGCGAAGGCGATTGCCCCTTGCGGGGCTCCCCAAGCCGGTCGCCCGTGCCAGGGCCCACGCCGTCCAGGTGCTGGGCGACTGGTTCCCGCAGTCCCGCGCCCCGGGCGCGGGCGAGGGGATCGCCGAGGACGTCGTGCTGGTGGTCGCCGAACTCGTCGGCAACGCCATGCTGCACGGCGACGGCCCGCTGGAGCTGGTCCTCGACGTCAACCCGGAGCGGCTGCGGATCGAGGTCAGCGACCGGAGTTCGGAGCTGCCGGCCCCGCGCGAGCCGCACCACCCGGCCCTGCCCGGTGGCCACGGCCTGTTCATCGTGCAGCGGCTGGCCGACCGCTGGGGTGCCGAGCCGCACGCCCTGGGGAAGACGATCTGGGTCGAGTTCGAGATCGCGCGCCTGCGGGGCGCGTAGGCGCGCCCGGGGCTTCCCGGGCGCCGTCGTCTTCGGGCGCCACCGCCCACGGGCCCGTTTCGGCCCGTCGTCCGAGGACCGCCCAAGGCCGGTGGTCGTGCGAGGACCGCTCAGACCGGTGGCGCGACGCGCAGCGCGAGCAGCGCCGTGTCGTCGTCGCTCTCGGCGCCGAGCGCGATGACCAGCTCGTCGCAGAAGACGGTGAGGGGCGCCCGAGCGAGGGCGGCGGTGTGCCGCCGCAACCGGGCCATGGCGTCGTCGAGGGACTGCCCCCGGCGCTCGATCAGGCCGTCCGTGTACAGCAGCAGCGTGGAGCCGGGCGGCAGCCGGTCACTGGCCGTGACGCGGGGCAGGTCGGGCTCCATGCCGATCAGCAGGCCCGCACCCCTCTCCAGGTAGCGGGTCTCGCCGTCCCCGGTGGTGAGCAGCGGCGGCAGGTGCCCGGCGGAGGAGTAGTCCAGCTCCCGGTGCCCGTCGACGTCCCCCTTGACCAGGCCGTAGACGCAGGTGGCGGTCGAGTGGGGGTTCAGGGTGTGGTTCGCCCGGTCCAGCTGGCGCAGCACCTCGCCCGGCGGCTCCCCGCGGTCGACGGCGATGCCGCGCAGCATGTTCCGCAGCGCGCTCATGGCGACGGCGGCCCGCAGGTCGTGGCCCGCGACGTCGCCGATGACCAGCACGGTCTCCCCCGAGGGCAGCGCGAAGGCGTCGTACCAGTCCCCGCCGACCTCGGCGGTGCTGCTGGACGGGACGTAGCGGGCGACCAGCTCCAGGCGGTCGACCAGGGGCAGCTCGGGCAGCAGCGCGCGCTGGAGGCGTTCGGCGGTCTGCTGGGTGCGCAGGTGCAGGCGCGCGTTGTCCACCCCGAGGGAGATCCCGCGGACCAGCTCGGAGACCAGCACGACGTCCTCGGCGGTGAACGGGTGCTCGTCCCGGGTGCGCACCAGGGTGAGCGCCCCGAGGACCTCCCGCCGGGCCCGCAGCGGCGCCATCACCGCGCTGCTCGCCCCCAGCTCGGCGAACAGCTCCGCCTGCCGGGCGTCCAGCGGGCTCGGGGCGTCCTCGACCCGGGGGAAGTCGGTGACCAGCAGCGGGCCGGCGCCGCGCACCACCCGGGCCAGCGACCCCTGGGCGTCCTCCGACAGCGGGGGGAGCCGGCCCAGCAGCTCCTCCGGGACGCGCACCCGGGGATCGCGGTGCACGAGGCACATCCGCTCCACCCGGCCGTGCTCGTCCACCAGGTCCACCGCGCACCAGTCGGCCAGCTGGTGGGCCAGGACCTGGCACACCCGGCGCATCCGCTCGCCCAGGTCCAGGGTGCTGGACAGCGCGCTGCCGGTGTCGGCCAGCAGGGCCAGCCGTTCCAGCGCCGCCCGGTCGACACTGGCCCGGCGCGACTTCGTGGTGGTGCTCGGGAAGCGCACCGGGCCGGGCTCCGGCCGCGTCGCGTGCCCGCCGTCCGGCCCCGGGGACGGCGGGGCGGGCGGGGCCGTCCTCGGCATCAGGTGGGCGACGAACACGGTGCGGCCGTCGATCGCCTCCTGGGTCTGCACGTGCAGCCGGATCGGGATCAGCCGGCCGTCCCGGTGCAGGGCCGGGACGGGGACGGGGCGGCCCAGGATGCGCGGCTGGCCGGTGAGCAGCAGCGAGGTGAAGGCGGCCCGGTGGCGCTTGCGCAGGTGGTCGGGGATCAGCGTGGTCAGCGGTTGTCCGATGAGGTCGCGCGCCGACCAGCCCAGCAGGTTCGCCGCCGACGGGCTCACCGCGATGATCCGGTTGAGGTCGTCGGCCGCGACCGTGGGCACGGTGGCGGCCTCCACCTCGCCGGCGTCCCAGGGGGCCAGCTCGCTGGGGGTGCTGCTCGGGACGCCGGGGGTCAGCGTCCAGGCGGTGGGCTCCTCGCCGGAGAGCTGGCCGACGACCTGGTCGAACAGCCAGTCGCGGAACGCGCGGATCTGCGGCAGGGCGGGAAGGGTGAGCAGGGTGCCCTGCTGCGCGGCGTCCTCGGCTTCGTCGAGCACCCGGCGCAGGGCCGTCACGACCCCGCTGGCGTCCGCCGGGACGGCCACCAGGACGGAGAGCGTCGAGCTGTCGGGGGTCTCCTGCTGCACCGAGGCCGTCATGCACGCGCAGATCACGTTGCTGCCGTCCTGGGCGACGGCCACCTCGTCCGGTCGCACGCCCGCGCGGTCCTCGACCCCCTCGGTCAGCTGGAGCTCCCGCAGCATCCCCTCCCAGTGCTGCTGGGCCGCCCAGTACAGGGCGTACGGCATGTCGGTCAGCGCCACGTTCACGGTCGGGCCGCAGGAGGCCACGGTCTCCCACGCGGAGGCCGGCGGCGCCGGCCGGCCGGGCCACAGCTCGAACCAGACCGTCTTGCGGTCGGCGTCGCCGTGGACACCGTGGCTGGGCGCCAGGTCCGCCACCAGGGCCAGGCCCCGGCCGGTTCCCGCGTACGGGTGCTGGTCGTGCGGCACCAGCCCGCGTTCCGGGCGCAGGTCGCTGACCCGCACCCCGATGCGTCCGTCCTCGACCCACGCCTGCACCTCGAACTCGGTGCCCGCGTGGAGGACCGCGTTGGCCGCCAGCTCGCCGGTCAGCAGCTCGGCGGTCTCCGCCGCCTCGGGGGGAGCGCCGTCCAGCACCGACCGCACGAAGCGGCGGGCCGACGCGGCGCTCCTCGGTTCCGGCGCGAGCCGCAGCGACGCCGCCCCGGCTGGAAGGGGGATTCCCATGTCTGGCCACTGCCCAGAAACCCGGGCGCCAAAAGGACGCCCGGGTTCCGGTCGGGCTATCGGCCACCGGCCGCCGCGGGCGGCGGGAAGCGGTCCCACACCCGGTGCGCGGCGAGCAGCTGGATCAGGCGTTCCACCGCCTCGTCGGGCCGGACGTCGGCGAGGACGCCCGGGCCGTCGGCGATGCCGGCGGCCCGCAGGGCGTCCTGGCCCCCGGCCACGGCGAGCAGGGGCTTGGCGTGGCGGTAGGCCTCGGTCAGCATCAGCACGAGCCGCGGGTCGACGGTGGGCGCGGCCGGCACCGGGTTGCCCGCCCTGGCGTCGCGGGCGGCCTGCGCGTCGGGAGCCGGGCCGGTCGCGCCGACCAGCACCAGCGCGTCGTACTCCACGGACCGGGCGGTGGCGTACGTCCGCTGCGCGGCGACGGGCTCGCCGTCGCCGTCCGCCGGCAGGCCGGCGCCGGTCGCGGCGATCACCAGCGGGACGAGACCGGCGTCCAGCACGGCCCGGCGCACCGTGGTCAGCGCGCCGTGGTCGGTGCCCGCGACGAGGCCGACGACCCGGCCGTCCGCCGGCCAGGTCCGCCCCAGCTGGGACAGCGCGGGGCTCGGCCGGACCTCCCCGAACGGCTCGGTCGGCTCGGGGGCGGGCAGGCCCAGGCCGGCGGCCACCTGCGCGCACAGGTAGCCGTCGATGTTGGCCAGCACCTGCAGCCCGCGCTCCTTGATCGCCTGTTCGTGGCACTTGCCGAGCTCGAAGGTGTACGCGGCGATGATGTGCTCGCGCTCGACCGGGCTCATGCTCGCCCAGAACAGGCGCGGCTGGCTGAAGTGGTCCGCGAACGAGGCGGGCGCCTCGCGCACCTTGGTCGCGGCGGCCACCGGGGTCGGGTACTCGATGTAGGCGTGCTCCGCGGCTCCGGCGAAGAACGGGCAGCCGCCGTCGAGCGAGTTCGGCTTGTAGGGCGCCACGCCGGAGTGGACGGCGTGCTGGTGGAACCCGTCCCGCAGCATGTCGTTGACGGGGGCGTGGGTGCGGTTGACCGGGATCTGCGCGAAGTTCGGGCCGCCCAGCCGGGTGATCTGGGTGTCGAGGTAGGAGAACAGCCGCCCGGACAGCAGCGGGTCGTCGGTGATGTCGATCCCCGGCACCAGGTGGCCGGGATGGAAGGCGACCTGCTCGGTCTCGGCGAAGAAGTTGGTCGGGTTGGCGTTCAGCGTGAGCAGCCCCACCGGTCGCACCGGGGCCAGCTCCTCCGGGACGATCTTGGTCGGGTCGAGCAGGTCGATCCCCTCGAAGGTCTGCTCGGGCGTGTCGGGGAAGGTCTGGATGCCCAGCTCCCACTGCGGGAACGCACCGGCCTCGATCGCGTCCGCGAGGTCCCGGCGGTGGAAGTCCGGGTCCGTCCCGGCGACCAGCTGCGCCTCCTCCCAGACCATGGAGTGCACGCCCAGCTTGGGCTTCCAGTGCCACTTGACCAGGGTGCTCGCGCCCTCGGCGTTGACCAGCCGGAAGGTGTGGACGCCGAAGCCCTCCATGGTGCGGAAGGACCGCGGGATGCCGCGGTCGGACATGTTCCACAGGGTGTGGTGGGTGGCCTCGGTGTGCAGGGTGACGAAGTCCCAGAACGTGTCGTGGGCGGACTGGGCCTGGGGGATCTCCCGGTCGGGGTGGGGCTTGCCGGCGTGGATGACGTCGGGGAACTTGATCGCGTCCTGGATGAAGAAGACCGGGATGTTGTTGCCGACGAGGTCGAACACCCCCTCGGAGGTGTAGAACTTCGTGGCGAAGCCGCGGGTGTCGCGGACGGTGTCCGCCGAGCCGCGGGAGCCGAGGACGGTGGAGAAGCGCACGAACACCGGCGTCTCGACGTCCTCGGCGAGGAACGCGGCCTTGCAGACCGCCTGGGCGGTGCCGTACCCGCGGAAGACGCCGTGCGCGGCGGCGCCGCGGGCGTGGACGACGCGCTCGGGGATCCGCTCGTGGTCGAAGTGGGTGATCTTCTCGCGCAGGTGGTGGTCCTGGAGCAGGACGGGCCCCCGCGGGCCGGCCTTGAGCGAGTGGTCGCTGTCGGGCAGCCGGGCGCCCTGAGCGGTGGTCAGGAACGCGCCGTCCTGCGACCTGACCCGGGCGCCGGCGCCCGTGTCGCGGCCGGTGGCGGTCACCGGGCTCGGCGCCGCCTGGTCGGGCTTGGGCGGCAGCGGGTCGCGGACCTCCGTGGGCTCCCGTACGGTCGGCGGCTGCGGGCCGGGCGCGCCGGGGAGTTCGGGGCGCTCGGTCGGGACGACGTTCTGGACGACGTCGGCGACCTTGTCGACGATCTTCTTCACCGGTTCGGACGCTTCCATGGATCGACTCCTCGTTGAGGGGACTGCCCTTCCCGGGTAACCCCGGTCGTGCGTCCGGAAACGGATTCCGGCGGCCGGGAACCCGGCTGCGCGGCTCCTTCCCGCGACCGAAGGCGACCGTTCGGATGACGCCGCGCACGCGCGCGCACGGCCGCGGGGCCGCCCGATCGGCGACCCCGCGGCCGTGCGCACCGGCGCGCCCCGAGCGGGGCTACCAGCGGTACCAGCGGCCCCGTCCGCCGGCCGCCGTCGTACCCCGGGCGATGAAGCCGAGCAGCCAGACGACCAGCACGATGACGGCTGCCCACCAGAGCACCTTCAACGCGAATCCGGCGCCGAACAGGATCAGAGCGAGCAGAAGGACCAGCAGGAGCGGGACCATGGTTCGACCTCCTCGGTTGGCGTTGTGGTCGCCCTTCTGCCCCGGGTCCGCGAAGTCATGCCGGGGGCCCGCGCCTTCCGCACAGGGACGGGACGCGCGGGCCCGGTGGGGTCAGAACGCCTTCCGCAGGGCCGGCAGCAGCGTCCGCTCGGCCCACTCCAGGAAGGCGGGCTGGCTGTCCCCGCCCACCTGCACCAGGGCGACCTCGTCGAACCCGGCGTCGACGAAGGGCCGCACCGCCTCGACGAAGTCCTCGACGCGGTCGCCGCAGGGGATGGCCTCGGCGACGTCCTCGGGCCGCACGAACCCGCCGGCGGCGGCGAAGCCCGCGGTGCCCGGCAGTTCGGCGTTGACCTTCCAGCCTCCGCCGAACCAGCGGAACTGCTCGTGCGCCCGGCGTACGGCGGCCTCCCGGTCCGGGTCCCAGCACACCGGCAGCTGGCCGACGGCGGGCTTGCCGGCGCCGCCGTGCTCGGCGAAGCCCGCGAGCAGCTCCGCGTCGGGCTCCACGGCGATCGCCAGGTCGGCGAGCCGCCCGGCCAGCGCGCACGACGCCGGGCCGGACACCGCCGTCCCGATCGGCGGCGGCTGGTCCGGGAGGTCCCACAGCCGGGCGCCGTCCACGTCGAAGTGCTTGCCGTGCCGCGTCACGTAGCCGCCCTCGAACAGGGCCCGGATGATCTCGACGGCCTCGGCGAACATCTCCAGCCGCACCGACGCGGCCGGCCAACCCCGGCCCACCACGTGCTCGTTGAGGTTCTCCCCGCTGCCGAGCCCCAGCCGGAACCGGCCCTCGGACAGCAGTTGCAGCGTCGCCGCCTTCTGGGCCACCACCACGGGGTGGTAGCGGAAGGTCGGGCAGGTCACGTACGTCATCAGCGGGATCCGGGAGGTGGCCTGCGCCGCCGCTCCCAGCACCGCCCACGCGTACGGGGCGTGGCCCTGCTCGTCCAGCCACGGGAAGTAGTGGTCCGAGGTGACCGAGAAGTCGAAGCCCGCGCGTTCGGCGAGCACCAGGTCGGAGACGAGTTCCCGGGGGCCCCGTTGCTCCGTCATCATCGTGTATCCGATCTGCACCATGCTCCGCGCCTGCCCATTCGGCGGCGGCGCGAACGGACCGGCCGCACTCCTGACGTGACGTTCACGAATCGATGGCCCAGGGTAGTCGAGTGGATGCGAACAGTAGCCACGAGGGGGGTGATGCAGGGAGCGAAGATGCCGGAACACGAGCCGTTCGGCGCGGGGGCCGAAGCGGAGGGTGCGCAGCGATCGGTCGGACCGGCCGAGGCGCGGCGCAGACGCGTGCCGCCGCAGGGGCGGCCGGAGGGCGGCCGCGCGGCCGCTCCGCCCGTCCGACGGCCGGCCTCGAGACCGGCGCCGCCCCGGGAGGGCGCCCGCGGCGCCGCGGCGCCGGGGGAGGGCGCCGACGTCGACGGAACGGTGCCCTGGGCGGACCGGATGCTGCCGCTGCTGCGCACTCCGTCCATCACCCGGCCGCTGGTCGGCGAGGCCCACGATGTCGGCGCGGACGAGCCCGGGGCCGCCGAGGTGGCCGCCGTCCTGGACCTGGCGCTGCTGGTGGGCGAGCTGATGCTGGCCTGCGGGGAGGCCGCGGAGGACGTCGAGGCGGCCATGCTCGCCGTCGCCCGGACCTACCGGGCCCAGCCCTGCGATCCCCGGGTCACCTTCACCCGGGTGGCGATCTCTTACCGGCCGCGCCCCGGCGAGCCGCCGGTGACGGTCGAGCGGTCCGTGCGCCACCCGGACGGCGACTACGCGGGGCTGGAGGCGCTCTTCCGGCTGGTCACCGAGATCACCGTGGGCGGACTGGGGGTGGGCGACGCCCACCGGCGGCTGAGGGCGGTGCGTCCGCACTGCCGCCGCTACCCGGCCTGGGCCCTGGCGGTGTCCCCCGGTCTGCTGGCCGGGGCCGCGACGCTGCTGGTCGGCGGCCGGGCCGACGCCCGGGCCTGGCTGGTGTTCGTCCTCGCCGTCGTCGCGGCCATGGCGGGCGACCGGCTCTCGGTGCTGGTGGGACGCCACGACCTGCCGGAGTTCTACCGGATCGCGACGGCCGCGACGCCGGCCGCGGTGGTGGGCATCCTGATGTCCTTCAACCAGCTCCACCTGCGCGGGTCCGTGGTGATCACCGGGGGGCTGTACGCGCTGCTGCCCGGGTGGCCCATGGTGGCGGCCGTCCAGGACGGCCTCGCCGGCTTCTACCTCACCGCCGCCGCGCGGCTGCTGAAGGTCCTGTACCTGATGGCGGGTGTGGTCGTCGGTGTGATGAGCGTGCTCTACGTCGGCGTCAACAACGGCGCCGACCTGGCGGCCCAGCGCGGACCGGGATCGACCACGAACCCGCCCCTCCAGCTGGCAGCGGCGATTCTGCTCGCCCTGGCCTTCGCGGTGCTGCTGAACACCGAGCCGAGTACGCTGCCGGCCGTACTGCTCAACAGCGGGGCGGGCTGGACGACGTACGGCGTGCTGGTCAACGCCGGCGGGGAGCCCGTGATGGCCACCGGCCTCGCCGCCGTGCTGGTGGGCCTGTCCGGCCAGCTGATGGCCCGGTACCGGGGCAGTTCGGCGCTGCCGTTCGTCACCGCGGCCCTGGGGCCGCTGCTGCCCGGATCCCTGATGTACTTCGGGCTGCTGGCGTTCGTCCGGGGCGAACCCGAGGCGGGGCTCAACGGTGTGGGGCGTGCCGCGGCTACGGCGATGGCCCTCGCCATCGGCGTGAACCTCGGCCGCGAGGTGGCCCGGCTGTTCCTCCCGGCGCCCGGTGCGGCCCTGGCCGCCCGCCGGCGCGGCGGGCGCCACCGCCGATGAGAGGGGCGCGGCGGGCATGAACACGCGGGACGGGGTTAGACGAGCGGGGCGAACGACCGCCGAACGACCGTCGAACGACCGCCTTGATCGGAAGGATCCGCCGTGGCCGACCTCTCCCTCCTGCCCGAAGCGTCCGAGCGCCGCTGGACCCGCGCGTCGGACGGAGCCTGTCGCACCGTCGACAGCCGTGTCTTCCTCGGCCCGACCCACGAGGTCGGCGCCGCCGCGAGGGAGCGGGCCGAGGCGGCGAAGGCCGTCTGCGCCGGCTGCCGGGTCCGGGTGGAGTGCCGGCGCCACGCGCTCGCCGCGCGGGAGCCGCACGGGGTCTGGGGCGGGCTGACCGAGGAGGAGCGCCGCGCACTGTTCACCGGGGATCCCGTTCGCTCGGTCGCGTGACGTCGTACCGGACGCCGGTGACGGGCCCCCGTCACCGGCGTCGGTCGTGTCGGCGTCCTGGTCCGCGGCCGGAGCGGCGGCGCGGCCGGCGGCGGGACCGCCTCGGGCCGCTTGCGGGGTGCCCTCGGAACCGGTGGCGCGGTCAGCGCAGCAGGACGGAGAGGAGCTCGGCGATGGTGGGGCCGGCGTCGGCGGGATGGCGCAGCTGCTTGCCGTCGATGACGCTGTAGTGGTTGGTGCGGCCGCGGCGTTCGTGGCTGAGGTACCCGGCGGTCTCGAGGTCGGAGATGATGCGCTGGACGGCCCGTTCGGTGAGCAGGCAGCGGGCGGCGATGTCACGGACGCGGATGCCGGGGTCCCGGGCGATCTGGACGAGCACGCGAGCGTGGTTCGTCAGGAAGGTCCACTGCCGGGTGATGTCTCCGCCGTTGTCCACGGATCAAGGATAAGACCGGGACTCGCGACAGTAGAAACACGACATCATATTCGTGTAACCCTTGACAGGCGCGGAGGCGCGGCGAACAGTGGAGAGGCACTCGCCCGTGTGCTGCCACGGGGCGACACCGTGATCGGCCGGGGTTCGACGGACCCGGAGGAGCGGGTGCCCGGGCCGCTCGGCCTCCCGCGCAGATCGGAGGCAGGCTGATGGCGATCTACGGCGGACGCGTCCCCTTCACCCTCGCGGGGACGCCCGCGCCCGACGGATCGGACCAGCCCTCCGCGCCGGAGCCCGGGGACCGCCCCGGGCTGCGGATCACCACGCTGGACCTCCCGGGCCGGGCCCGCGTGGTGCGCCTGGACGGCGAGGCCGACATGGAGCAGCGCGGCGCGCTCGACGCCGCCCTCGCCGCGGCGGTCGAGGACGCCCCGCCGCGCCTGGTCGTCGACCTCGCCCGCCTGGACTTCTGCGACTCGGCCGGCCTCAACGCCCTGCTCAAGGTCCGGCGCGAGGCGGCGGGGATCCCGGTCGCGCTGGCGGCCCCCGGGCCCCAGATGAGGCGGCTGCTCGAGATCACCGGGGCGGAGCAGGTCTTCACCGTGTGCGACAGCGTCCGCAGGGCCCTCGCGGCGGACGGCGGCGGGGGCACCGCGAACGGCTGGGTGGACGGCTCCGCAGGCGGCTCGGCCGCCGGCTGCGCGAGCGGCGGCCCCGGCGGCTGAGCAGGCTCCCGCCGGGCCGCGCCCTCCCTGGTCAGCGGCGGGGCGGGCGCCCCGGCTCCTCGTCGGCGGGCACCCCGTCCTGCGCGCCCGGGCCCTCGCCGCCCGGGGTGCGCCAGGAGTCGGCGCGCTGCGCGGCGGCGCCCTTCGGCGCCCGCGGCGGCCGGCGGCGCACCAGTCGGCGGCTGCCCCAGGCGAAGGCGCCGATGAGCAGCACCGCGATGACGAGCGCGGGCACCAGGACGCCGAACGCGGACGGGCCGGAAGCGGCGTCGGTCGCGAGCTGGTGCGTGGTCATGGACAGCGTCGTGGACAGCATCGGGGGAGTCCGTTCCGTTCGGGGATCGCCGTTGGAAGGCGCGGGCGGGGTGGGGATCCGGCGGTCAGGCGAGGATCCGGCCGAGGGCGTCGTCGATGTCGAGGTGGTCCGTCTCGCTCCCGGCCGGGACCAGGGCGAAGGAGTCCAGCAGGAACGCCGTCACCGCGTCCGAGGGAATGCTGATCACGGCCCGCCCGTCGCGGCTGCGCAAGGTCACCAGGACCTGCCCCTCCGGCCCCGGGCGGACGGTCACGTCCCCGCAGCCGCTCGGCGCGTGGCGTCCCTCGTTCAGCAGGTCACGCGCGAAGAACCACTGGATCTCGTCGCCGCCCTGCTCCCCGACCGGAGGGAAGGCCAGGCAGACCGCGTACGGCAGCGAGGTGTCGAAGCGCAGGTGGGCCTCTACGGCGATGTCGGGGAACGGACCCTCGGGCAGGGTGACGGCGGTGGACCGGCAGGTGGCGACGGTCATGCGGTGGGTCTCCATTCTCTGAACATCATCGAATCGAAGCGGTGACCGAACAGCGGGCGGGCCGGGGCCGGGCTCCGGTGCCGGGTCGCCGACAGCGGCACCGGACGTCGGCCGTGGCAGCCCTCGGCTACCCGCCCTGCGCCGATCCATGGCCGTGATGTGGAAACGATCGCGAGCGGACCCGCCCGGGGGCCGACGGGGCCGCACGGTCCGTCCCTGGGGTCGTCGCACACCCGTTCGCGCTGTCCTTCGGTCGGGTGGTTTCCGTCCGGCCGAAGGGGGAAGCCGCCGGACGATCCGCTGCCCGCGCCGGTCGTTCGTCCTCGTGCCGGACAGCCCGGGGCACCGCTCTCCGGGCCGGGACGCGGCACGTCGAGGCCGGATCGCCGGGCGGAGGGCCGCCCACACCGTACGGGGCCGGACGACGGCTCCCCCGATCCGGAAGGAGTCCAGCGATGGGCATCGTCATCAGCAGCCCGCTGCCGGAGAGCGAACGCAAGACGACCGGGAACGCCCTGCAGGGAACTCTGGTGGACCTGCTGGACCTGTCCCTGGTGGCCAAGCAGGCGCACTGGAACCTCTACGGCCCCCGCTTCCGCTCCGTCCACCTGCAACTCGACGAAGTGGTCACCACCGCACGCGACTTCGCCGACGCGGTGGCCGAGCGCGCCGCCGCGATCGGGGTCAGCCCGGACGGGCGGGCCGCCACCGTGGCCGCCTCCAGCAGCCTGCCCGGCTTCCCGGAGGGCTGGACGGCCGACACCGCGACCGTCGAGTACCTGGTGAAGGCCTTCGCCGCCGTGATCGAGCGGATGAGGGTGCGGATCGAGGAGACGGCCTCGACCGATCCGGTCACCCAGGACCTCCTGATCGGGCTCACGGCCGAACTCGAGAAGCACAGCTGGATGTTCCAGGCGGAGAACCGGAACTGACGGCACCGCGCCGACCCGGCACGGGTCGAGGCCGGGCTCGGACCCGGCCTCGACCCGTGCCGGGCTCGGACGCCCACGCCCACGCAGGGACCCGCCACCGGGTCCACCGGTAGAGGAGGCGATCCGCACATGACGTTGCTGCTGTGCCTGGGAGTGCTCGGTGCCTACGGGCTCGGCGCGCTGCTGACCACCCGCACCGTCTTCCGGCGCGGCAGGGAAGGCTACCTGGCGGGCACCCTCGGCACCGCCACCGAGCGGACCGCGGGGGCCTTCGAACGGCAGGAGCGGCAGCAACTGGAGGCGCTCGCGCTGTGTGCGGGCGTGCTGTGGGTGGTGGCCGTACCCGTCCTGCTGGCACGGCGGCTGGTCACGACCGTCGCCCTGGCCCGCCCGCACGGCCCGGTCGGGCCCGCGCCGCAGGAGGTCTCGACGCGGATCGACGAGCTGGAACGGGCGCTGGAACTGGGCCCCTACGCACCGGTCCGCGCCGCCGAATCCCGGCGCGCCGCAGCGCCGTTCCGCTCGCCCCGTCGGGCGGCCTGAGCCGGACGGGCCGGCACCCGGCCGCGCGGCGGAAGCCGCGGTCGTCCGCGGAGCTCACGGTCGTTCAGGGAGCTCACCGTCGCTCAGAAAGCTCACGGTCGTTTCGTTCGGAGCCGCGCGGTCGCGGCTCCGCTGCCGCCCTGGCGAGTACCGTACGGCGGCGCGCCGCGCCCCCCCCCCCGCGGGGGGCCGGGGGGGGGGGGGGGGGGCGGGGGGGGGGGCCCCCG
>NZ_JBIDAK010000010.1:0-28260 GCF_043202455.1 Kitasatospora sp. NPDC048194 | reverse complement strand
CCACCCGCACGGGGTGGGGGGGGGCGCGCCCCCGGCGCGGGGCCCCCGCGGCCCCGGGCCGGTTTCCGGGGCGGCGGCCCCCCCCCCCCCCGGGCCGGGGGGGGGGGGCCGCCCCGCGGCGGTTCCGGGTCAGGGCGCCACGGCGTCCGCTCCGGGCGGCTGCGGGCCCTCGTCGTCGGTCTCACCCTTGCGTCGGACGTCGGCCGGGGTCGGGGCCGTGATCGAGCGTTCCTCGGCGGAGCGCTCCCGGGCTCCCGCCCCTCCCTCCGCCTTCCTCCGGACATCGGCCGGAGTGGGCGCGGTGATCGAACGTTCCTCGGCGGACCGCTCCTGGGCGGCCTCGTCCGGCTGGGTCCCGTTGTCGTCGTCGCGCGTGGTCATGGCTGCTTCCTCCCTTTCCGAGGCGTCAGCGGCGGGGACATCAGACGGGTGCCCCGAAAGCCCCGTCCGAACCGGGTTTTCGGGGCCGGCGTCGGCAGAACGGTGCCGACGGGGACACCTCGGCCCTGCGACCGTAACCCGGAGCCCGGTGCCGCGCCGCCGGGCCGGGCCGCGCCGCCGGGCCCCGCCCCGCCGGTCGCCGTCGGACGCCCCGCGGGCGTGCGAGCGGTGCCGGCGCACGTACCAGACCAGGAGTGCGATCACCACCAGGGCGGCGATCACGATGGCGGTGACCCGGCCGACGGTGCCCTCGACCCTGGTGTAGGCGGCTCCGGCGAAGTAGCCCAGAAGGGTGAAGCCGACGCCCCAGGCCAGGCCGCCGAGGGCGTTGTAGAGCAGGAAGCGGCGGTACGGCATGCGGGAGATGCCGGCCAGCGACGGCATCAGCGGGCGGAAGAAGGCGACGAAGCGGCCGAAGAAGACGGCGGCCGGCCCGCGGCGGCGGATCAGGTCGCGCGCCTTGTCCACCTGCTCGTCGTGGCGTCGCAGCGGACGGGTGCGCAGGATCGCCGGGCCGAGGTGGCGGCCGATCTCGTAGCCGGCGGAGTCCCCGAGGACGGCCGCGCAGACCACCACCAGGACCATCCAGCCGATCGAGGCCCGGCCCCGGTCGGCGAGGAAGCCGCCGAGGACGGCGGCGGTCTCGCCGGGGATGAAGAAGCTGAAGAACAGGGCGTCCTCGGTGAAGACCAGGGCGCCGATGACTACGTACACGACCGGGCCCGACAGGCCGTCCAGCCAGTCGGTGATCGCGTGCATCGGCCACACCTCGCGGGGATCGGCGGCCCTTTCCGCCCCAATGTAACGCTCGCCCCGGAGCCGGGCCTCCGCCGTGCCCGGGGCCGGCCGGCTGCCGGGACGCCGCACCCGGGCGGCGTCGTGGGCACCGGGCCTGCGGGGGCACCACGCTGGCGTGGGCACCGCGCTGGCGTGGGCGCCGAGCGTGCGCCGGCGCCGCGCCCCGGGCGTCAGCCCCGGCCGGGCTCCGGGACGGCCTGCCCCCGGTCCGGGGTGTGCGGGCCCGTGCTCGCGTCCGGGGCCGTCTCCAGCCCCCGCTGCGGCCCGATGGCGACCGCGTCGGTACGGGCGAGGACGGTGTGCAGCCGTCGCACCGCGCCTTCGGCGTCGGCGAGTTCATGAGGGGTCGGCACCACGGTGCCGAAGGAGTGCCGCCGGTCGGCGGGCAGCGCCCGCCAGTGCAGGACCGGGGCGAGGACGGTGCTCGCCCGGGCGAGGAACCAGGCCAGCCGGCCGTGGGTGCGGGCGAGGCCGATGGCCAGGACGGCGAGGGCCTCGCGGAGGTCCTCCAGGCGTTCGATGACCGGCAACCGCTCCTGATCGGCGGCGGAGCCCACCGCCTCCGCCAGGCCGTCGGCGGTCTTCCGGGCCAGGGCCTGGTCCTGCGGGGCGAAGTCCCACAACCCCTCGCGGACCTGCCGCTCGGCCTCCGCGGCGAGGTCCGCGACCTGAGCGCTCATCCCCTCACCGGACACCGTGTCCGGGCGCGGCTCGCGGGGCGGCGGCCGCAGGTGCGGCGAGCGCGGGGTGTGCGGCGAGTGCGGTGTGTGCGGCGTGTGCGAGGTCATGGCAGCCCTCCCGGCGGACCAGGGCACCCCGGGTGGGTGCTGCTCCCACGGTGGGCCACCGCGGACCCAGGGCACAGCTCCCGGAACGAAACGGCCGTTCCGCGCAGCCGTGGAAACGAAATCCTTCCGCGCGCATGGTCCGCCGGGAACCGGCAAGGCGCGCTGGCGGCGGTCGTCCGATCGCCGCCCGCTCCGTGGGGAGGACCGGACCGATGAACCCCCAGACACCTGCCCAGACGCCTGCCCGGAGACCGGCTCGAACACCCGCTCGGAAATCCGTCCGGATGTCCGCCGCCGCGCGGCGTCGGCCCCCGCGGCGGCTGCCATGCCGGGAGGTGGCGCCATGACCGTCCGCACCCGGGCACTGGAGGGCCTCGCCGCCGGCGCGGCCGGCACCACCGCCCTCAACGCCGTCACCTACCTCGACATGGCCGTCCGCGGGCGGCCCTCCAGCGACACCCCCCAGGAGGCCGTGGAGGCACTGGCCGACCGGACCGGGCTGCCCGTGCCCGGCGCCGACGAGGAACGGTCCAACCGGGTCGCCGGTCTGGGGCCGCTGCTCGGGCTGGCCGCCGGACTGGGCGTGGGGCTCGGCGTCGGCGTGCTGACCGGCGCGGTCGCCGGGCCCGCCAGCAGGGCCGGGACGTACGTCGTCGCCGTCGTCGCCGGCGCGGCCGCACTGGCCGCCGCGGACGCACCCCTGGCCGCGCTCGGCATCAGCGATCCGCGGAAGTGGACCCCTGCCGACTGGGCCGCCGACATCGTGCCGCACCTGGCCTACGGTGCCGCGACCGCCGCCGTGCTGCACCGGCTGCGCCGCCCCCGGTCCTGACACCGGCGCCCGCTGCGGGCCGATCCGCCGGGTTTGCCCGGCGCGGCGCGGCGCGTACCGTCGGGACGGGGAACGCGGCCGACGTGGCCGCGCCGACGGCCTGGTGGTGATGGTGATCGAATCGTTGTCCTTCGACAGCACGAGCCTGGAGGAGACGGAGGAGTTCCTGTCCAGCGCCTACACGCCGATGCGGATCGGCAGGTCGGTGGAGGACGCCCGGGCGCGGATCAGCCGCCAGGCGGTCGGGCCGCTCAGCGTGGACCGGCTCTCCTTCGGCTACGACATGGCGTACGACGCCGCCGCCCTCGGCCGGGTGTGCCTGGTCAGCATGCACTCCGGCACGCTCGCCGACCGGACCGGGGGCGGCGAGGAGACGGTGTTCGGCCCGGGCGACACCTTCCTGGTCGCCCCGCCCGACGCCCCCTACGAGGGGGAGGTGCGCGCCGCCTGCTACACCATCGCCATGTTCGACACCGACCTGCTGGACGCCGTCTCGTCCGCCGGCCCCGAGGGGCGCGGCCCGGTACGGCTGACCGGGGCCCGCCCCGTCGACGACGCGGCGAACCGGCAGCTGGGCGCCGTCGTCGCCTACGTGCGCGACCACGTCCTCGGCAACCCGGCCGCCTGCGAGAACGGCCTGCTCGTCGCCACCGCGGCCCAGCACCTGGCGGCGGCGACCCTCGCCGCCCTGCCCCACGACGCCCGCACCGACCCGGTGCCCGCCGACCGGAACGACGCCACCCCCGCCACGCTGCGCAGGGCGCTCGCGTTCATCGAGTCGAACGCCGAGCGGGAGATCACGCTCGCCGACATCGCGGCGGCCGCCTGGGTCACCCCGCGGGCCCTGCAGTACGCCTTCCGCCGGCACCTGGACACCACCCCGCTCGCCCACCTGCGCCGGGTGCGGCTGGACGCGGCGCACCGGGACCTCTCGGCCGCCGATCCGGCCGGCACCACGGTGACCGAGGTCGCCATGCGGTGGGGTTTCGCGCACCCCGGCTACTTCGCGGGCCTGTACCGCGACGCCTACCGGCGGCCGCCGGGGGACACCCTCCGGCGGAACGGCTGAGCCGGGCGAGGTCGTCACCCGCGGGCCCGCCGCCGGAACCGGTCCGGTGAGTCAGTGGTCGTGGAGGGCCGACCGGTGGCCGTCCACCCGGACGGTGCCGGGGAGCGCGGGGAGTTCGGGCTTGAACAGCGGGGGCGCGCCCATCGCGGGTTCCCAGGTCGCGAGGGCCTCGTCCTGGGGGACCTCGATTCGGCGGTCGGCGGCGAGGTCGGCGACCACCTTCACGAGGAGGCGGACGCCGAGCGGCGCCAGATGGTCGCGCCACAGGCTCTGCGGGGTGGAGCCCGGGGGCACGAACAGGTGCTCCTGGGCCGCGATCGGGCCGGCGTCGGTGCGCTCGGTGAGGTGGTAGACGCTGCCGCCGGTCACCTTGTCGCCGTCGCGGATCGTCCAGCGGACCGCGTCCCGGCCGCGGTGCAGCGGCAGCAGGCTCGGGTGGTAGCCGATGGTCGCGACGGCGGCCCGGGCGCGGGTGCGGCGGCCGAGGAAGGCGTGGGAGTGCGCGGCGACGATGACGTCCACGCCGTCCGGGACGTGCAGCGCGCGCAGTTCGGCCGAGTCCGTCCACGGGATGTCCCGGGGGAACGCCCAGGAGCGCAGGCGGTCCCAGGACATCGGCCTCCCCTCGTCGGAGTGCCCCTTGCGCAGCCGGGGGGCGGCCGCGCCGACGATCTTGTGCCCTTCGCCCTGGAGGGCTTCCGCGACCTGCACCGCGAACGCCCCCTGTCCTGACATGTAGATGTTCATCCGCACTCCTGCGGTCGTCGGTCGGCTGGCTTCGGTTGACGGTCGGTCGGCGGCGGCGTCAGTCGGCGGGTGATCGCGCAGCCGTGCCGGGGCGCGGCTCGGGCACGAACCGCACCGGCATGGTGGAGAAGCCGGTCAGGAAGGTGGACCGGATCCGCCGCGCCTCGCCGGTCTGCTCGATGCCGGCGGTGAAGTCCCGCAGGGCGGTGAGCAGTTCGGCGATCTCCACCTTGGCCAGGTACGAGCCGACGCAGAAGTGCGGACCGTAGCCGAAGGCCAGGTGCTTGTTGGGGGTGCGGCCCAGGTCGAACACGCCGGGGCGCGCGAAGACCCGTTCGTCCCGGTTGCCGGAGGCGTGCCAGAGGGTGACGACCTCGCCCGGCCGCAGCCGTACGCCGTGCAGTTCGGTCTCCCGCACGACGCTGCGCCCGAAGTGCATCGTGGGTGAGGCCCAGCGCAGCACCTCGTCCACGGCGGTGTCGACGGCGACCTCGCCCCGCTTGAGCCGGCGCCACTGCTCGGGGTGGGCCGCGAGGGTGCGGACGCAGTCGATCATCGTCAGCCGGCTGGTCTCGTCGCCCCCGATGATCAGGCTGTAGCAGTTGAGCACGACGTCCTCGTCGGTGAGCGGCACCCCGTCGACGGAGCTGCCGATCAGCATGCTGATCACGTCGTCACCCGGCGCCTCCCGCCGCTCCTCGACGAGGTCGGTGAAGTACATCAGGATCTCGTTGCGGGCCATCGCGGAGTCGACGTCCTCGACGTCCTCGACGTCCTCGTCCTCGGCCGACAGCGCGGCCTTGGTCAGGCCGAGCAGGAGGTCCCGGTCCTGCTCGGGCACGCCGAGCAGGTTCGCGATGGTGGTCATCGGGATCCGGCCGGCGATCTGCTCGGCGAAGTCGCAGCCGCCGGACTCCACCGCCTCGCGGATCCACTGCCGGGTGTTCCGGCGGACGGTCCGGGCGACCTCGTCGAGCACCCTCGGGGAGAGCACCCGCTGGAGGATCTTGCGCAGCTCGTGGTGCCGGTGCCCGTCGGTGACGGCCAGCATCCGGCCGGCCCCGGCGTCACCGCCCTCCAGGAGCGTGACCAGCACGTTGCCGCGCTCGGAGGTGAAGTTCACGTCGTCCCGGTAGGTGGCCATGATGTCCTCGTGGCGGGAGAGCACCCAGAAGCCGCGGCGGCCGCCGGCCGGGGGGTTCCAGTGCAGCGGGGCGGTGTCGCGCAGGGTGCGCCAGAGCCCGCCGAGGTCGTGGTCGGCGAAGGTGGCCGGGTCGCCGAGGTCCGGGGCGTCCAGGACGTCCGGGGCGTCCCGGAACTCCGGGCCGTCCGGGCGGTGCGGAGCCGGTCCGGGCACGGTCACCAGTCCGTCCGCCAGAACCGGCGGGGCCGGAACGGATAGGTGGGCAGCGGCACGCGGTGGCCGGCCTCCCCCAGGTGCAGGGCCTCGAAGTCGACCTGGTGACCGGTCACCCAGGCGGCGGCCAGGTCGGCGAGCGCCCGGGCGTCCGTGCCGGACGGCACGATCCCCCGGTCGGTGCGCGGGAAGGAGCCGGGGTCCGCGGGCGGGGCGGCGGCGGTCGTGGTGGCCGAGCCGCGCGGGGCGTCCTCCGAGAGCGCGGCGATCAGCTCCGCGCGGGTGCGGACCACGGCCGCCCAGCGGCGGGGCATCACCTTGCGCCCGAGGTTGAGGGTGTGGCAGACGTCGTCGAGCCGGAGGCCGGGATCGGCTTCCAGCCGGTCCTTGAGCCGTGCGCGCTGCCGGGCCAGCGCGTCGTCGTCCAGGGCGGACAGGGTGGCCAGCCGCGGCCTGCCCGGCTCCTCCGGGGCGCGCGGCGCCGGCGCCGGTGCCTCCTCCAGCAGCAGGTGGGCGTTGTAGCCGCCGCCGCCGATGGAGGTGATGCCCGCCCGGCGGATGCCCGCCGCGGGCTCCCAGCCGGCCGACTCGAGCTGCGGCACGAAGGGCGTGCCGGGGAAGTCGAGGTCCGGGTTGACCTCGGTCAGGTTGATCGTCGCCGGGAGCGTACGGTGGTGCAGCGCCAGCGCGGCCTTGATCGCTCCGAAGCCGCCCGACACCACGCCGCCGTGGCCCACGTTGCCCTTGACCCCGCCGATCGAGGTGGTCGCGGTCTGCTTCCCGAACGCCATGGCGGCCGCGTGCACCTCGAGCTCGTCGGTCACCGGCAGGCCGAGCCCGTTGGCCTCGTACAGGGACACGGTGTCCGGGGTGACGCCGCCGACCTCCATGGCCGCGGCGATGCAGGCGCTCAGCCGCTCGGGCTGGGCCAGGCCGTACGCCATCGCGCTGACGCCGTTGTTGTTGACGGCCGAACCCTTGACCACGGCGTAGACGTGGTCGCGGTCGGCGACGGCCCGGCCCAGCGGCTTCAGCAGGACCGTCACGACCCCGCTGGACAGCGAGGTGCCGGTGCCGCGGGCGTCGAAGGGGCGGCAGTGGCCGTCCCTGGACAGGACTCGGTTCTCCTCCCACAGGTGGCCGCGGGGGTGCGGCAGGCGGACCATCGCTCCGCCGGCGATCGCCAGGTCGGTCTGGCCGAGCAGCAGCGACTGGCAGGCCAGGTGCACCGCGTAGTGGAAGCCCGCGCAGACGGCCGCGACGGTGACGGCCTCGCCGGTGAGCCCCAGGTAGTACAGCGCGTTGGAGGTCATGGTGTCCGGCGACCACGCGAGGCTCGCCTCGATCGCCTCGGGGCCGACGGACACCCGGTCCGGCGGGGAGCTGTAGAGCGCGGCGGTCTGCGGGTTGTTGGCGCCGTACACGCCGACCTCGGCGGTGAGCCGGTCGGGGTCGTAGCCGCCGTCCTCCAGCGCCTCCCAGGCGCTCTCCAGGAACAGCCGGTTCTCCGGGGTCATCGCGGCCGCCATCCGGTCGCTGATCCCGAACACCGACGGGTCGAACCGGTCGTAGGTGTCGAGCAGGCCGCAGGCCCGGACGTAGAACGGGCTGTGGATCAGGGTCTCGTCGACGTGGATGTCGTCCTTGGCCAGGAACGACACGGACTCCCGGCCGTGGACGAGGTTGTCCCAGAACTCTTCCTTGGTACGGGCGCCGGGCGCCCGCAGCGACATGCCGATGACGGCCACGTCGCCCGGGTCGTAGTCCTGCTCGGGGGCCCGCGCGGGGTCCTGCTGGGGGCGGTCGGTCATGGGGAGGGCTCCTGCTTCGCGTCGGGTGGGGGAGGTCTCAGCGGCCGGTGGCGCCGCGGCCGCGCAGCGCCGCGCGGCGGGCGGTGGCGCGCTCCCGCGCCGACCGGACGACCTCGGGGGCGGCGCCGCTGTCGTCGTCGAGCCAGCGGGCGAGGGAGGCGATGTCGCGGAAGCTGAACAGGTCGGGCACGCGGACCCGGCGGTCGAAGCGCCGGGTCATCAGCCGGGCGAGGCGGATGAGCAGCAGCGAGTCGCCGCCGAGGTCGAAGAAGGCGGACTGCACGTCGATCCCCGCGGGTTCGAGGCCCAGCAGCTGGCCCCAGATCTCCGCCAGGGCGACCTCGGTCGGCGTGCTCGCGGCCGTCAGCGGCCCGCCGGTGCCGGCGGCCGGCGGCTCGGGGAGCGCGGTGCGGTCGAGTTTCCCGCCCGGGCCCAGCGGGAGGGCCGGAAGGACCACGATCGTCGAGGGCACCAGGTACTCGGGCAGTTCGGCGGCGAGCCGGCCGGTGACGGCGCTGCGCAGGGCGGCTTCCGGCCGGGCGCCGTCCTGGGACGCGCCGTCACCCCCGGGGCCTGCCTCGTCCGCGGGCACGACGTAGCCGACGAGCCGGTTGCCCCGGACGGCGGCGGCGGCCTCCCGGACCCCGGGGCAGGCGGTCAGCCGGGCCTCGACCTCCTCCAGCTCGATGCGGTGGCCGCGCAGCTTCACCTGGTGGTCGGTGCGGCCGAGGAAGCGCAGTTCGCCGCCGTCGGTGAAGCTGACGAGGTCTCCGGTGCGGTACATCCGCTCGCCGCTGCGGAACGGGTCGGGCAGGAAGCGTTCGGCGGTGGTCCGCGGCCGGTTGACGTAGCCGTGGGCCAGGCCGACGCCGCCGAGGTACAGCTCACCGGGCCGCCCGGCCGGGACCGGTGCCAGGTCGTCGTCGAGCACGTAGACCCGGGCGCCGGTCGTCGGCGGGCCGATGGTCGGCTCGTCGGTGCCGTCCTCGGGCACCGGCCCGAAGGCGCAGAAGACCGTCCCCTCGGTGGGGCCGTAGGCGTTGAACACCCGGTCGACGCCGGTCTCCCGGTACGTCCGGTCCACCAGCTTGCGGTGCAGGGCCTCCCCGCCGAACACGACGGTGCGCACGTTCGGGGGCAGCGCCCCGGCGTCGAGCAGGGAGTTCATGACGGAGGGGACGACGTTCAGGTGGGTGATCCGGTCGGCGTACCGGCTCTCCGGCAGGTGCACGGCGCTCTCGACGAGCACGACGGCGCCGCCGCGGCACAGCGCGCCGAAGACCTCCATCACGGACATGTCGAAGCAGATCGAGCTGGCCGCCGACACCCCGCTGAGGTCCCGGCCCTCGAGGATCCGGTCCAGCTCGGCGAGCATCGCCGTGCAGCCGGCGTGCCGGACGGCGACACCCTTGGGCGTGCCGGTGGAGCCGGAGGTGTAGATGACGTACGCGGTGTCCTCGGGCACGACCGGTACGGGCGCGGCCCCGGCCTCGGTCTTCACGGTGTCGCCCAGCAGGACGACGGTCGGGCCGGGCGGGCAACTGGCGCGGGAGGCGGGCGTGGTGAGCAGCAGGGCGGTCCCGCTGTCGCGGACCATGAAGGCGAGCCGGTCGGCGGGGTAGTTCGGGTCCAGCGGCAGGTAGCAGGATCCGGCGCGCAGCGCCGCCAGGACGGCGACGAGCAGATCGGGGGTGCGCTCGACGCAGATGCCGACCGGGACGCCCGGCCCCGCGCCCTCGGCGACCAGCCGCTCCGCCAACTGCCGTGAGCGCTGGTTCAGTTCCGCGTAGCTGAGGAGGCCGGCGTCGGAGTAGACGGCCGTCGCCTCGGGGTTCTTGAGCGCCTGCTCGACGAACTCGGAGTGCAGGGTCGCGGTCACCGGTCGGCTCCCTCGGGCAGGCCGGCCGGGGCGATGTCGGCCAGCGGCAGGTCGGGCCGGGCGATCGACTCGAAGAGGACGGTGCGGTACAGCGCGAGCAGTGCCGTCACGGTCTGCCTTTCCAGGTAGCTCGGTTTGAACTGGACGTGGCCGGCCACCTCGCCGTCGATGTCGGCCATCGAGATCTCGAGGTCGAACTTGGCGAGGTGCCTGCGCACCTGAAGCGGTTCGAGCGGCAGCGCGCCGTCGGGTGCGAGGGTGTTCCCGACGCCGTGGAAGAGCTTCACGGAGCGCGGGAAGGCCTCCGAGGAGAGCCAGTTCACCACCACGTCGAACCACGGGGAGCGGCCCTCGGCCCGCGGCGGCTTCAGCTGGGAGGCCAGCAGGTCGAGCGGGTAGTTCATGTGCTCCAGGAGGCCGAGGGAGAAGGCGTGGACCTCCCGCAGCAGGGTGCGGAAGCTGCGGTCGCCGGCGGGGTTCGCCCGGACCAGCACGGTGTTGAGGTAGTAGCCGACGGCGGACTCCCAACCGGGCTCGGCCCGTTGGGCGATGGCGGTGGCCAGGACCGAGTCCTCGGTGCCCACCGCCCGGTTCAGCGTGGCGAAGAACCCGGCCAGCACCACGGTGCTGATCGACACGCCTTCGCGCACCGCGAACTCCCGCAGCCGGCGCGTCTCCTCGGCGCTCCAGCGGAACGCGAGGTCGCGGCCCTCGTAGGTGACGCCGGGCGGTCGCTCCGCGTCGGACAGGTCGAGGCGGGCGGGCGGGTCGGCGAGCTGGCGCGACCACCAGTCCAGGGCGGCGTCGGCCGCCGGGCCGGCCAGCCACTGCCGCTCCCAGGCGACGAACTCGGTGTACGGGGCCGCGGGTTCGCGGTCGGCGGGGTCGGCGGCCCGGTAGTACTCCTGGAGTTCGCGGATCATCACGTCGGCCGACGCCGCGTCGGAGGCGATGTGGTGGACCAGCACCAGCAGGTAGTGGTCCGCCGGTCCGCGCGTCAGGAGGACGACCCGCACCAGCGGCCCGTTGTCCAGGTCGAGCGGCTCGTGTCCGTACCGGGCCAGTTCCTCCCGGGCCTGTTCGTCGTCCAGGGCGGAGCCGTCCACCACGGCGAACTCGTACACCGGTTCGTCCAGGATGACCTGGTAGGGGCTGCCGCCCGCCTCCACGAAGAGGGTGCGCAGGGCGGGATGCCGTTCCACCACCGACCGGACGGCGCGCTCCAGGGCTGCCTGGTCGACGGCGGCCCGGATCCGCGCGGCGACCATGAAGTTGTAGGGCACCGCGTCGGGCGCGACCATCTGCATGAACCACAGCGAGGCCTGGCCGTGCGAGGCGGGCGCCAGTTCGAAGCCGAGGCCGTCGGTGCGCAGCTGGGCCAGCGGCGGTGCGTCGGTGGCGTCCAGCAGGCCGCGCGCGTCCAGTTCCTCCACCAGTTCGGCGGCGTCCAGTTCGGACAGCTCGTCGAGGAATGTCCGCTTCGGTTCGGCCCCGGCCTCGGCCCCGGCCTCGGTCCCGGCCTCGGCCTCGGTCTCGGCCGATAACGGGGCGGGTGCGGGTGCGGGTGCGGGTGCGGGTGCGGATACGGGTGCGGGTCGGGTGGCCGAGGGCGGCGCGGGCGCGGGCCGTCCGGCGACGACCTCGGCGCAGTGGCCGACGACCTCGGCGATGGTGCGGCCGTCCAGGAACACCACCGGGGACACCCGGTGTCCGAACAGCGACTGGAGCCGGTTGACGAGGCGGATCGCCAGCATCGAGTCGAGGCCGAAGTCGCGCAGCCCGGCGTTCCCGTCGAACCTGCTCGCGGGCACGCCCAGGGCGTCGGCGAGTTCGGCGAGGACGACCTCCTCCACGGGGCGGTTCTCCACCGGGCGGTCCTCCGCGGGTGGGGCCGACGCGGGCGGTGATCCCGCCGTTCCCGACGTGTCCACGGCGTTGGACGTCCCCGAGGCCCCCGATGTCCCCGACGCCTCCGCGGCCTCCGCCGGCCGGGCCGCGGCCGGGGCCGCGGCCGGGGCGACGGCGCGCGGGGGCTCGGAGTCGATCCAGTAGCGGTCCTTCTGCCACTGGACGAGCGGCGTCTCCACCAGCTCGACGTCGTCGGCGAACAGTCCATCGAAGGTCAGCGGGACGCCCCTGACGTACAGCGACGCGGCGGCGCCCAGCAGGCAGCGGAGGTCGCTCTCCTGGCGCCGCAGCGAGTTGACGGCGTGCACCCGCGCCCCGCGGGTCAGCGCGATCTCCTCGACCGCGCCGCGCAGCGTCTCGTGCGGGCCGATCTCGACGAAGGTGCCGATGCCCCGGTCGACCAGGGTGCCGATCGTCTCGGCGAAGCGGACCCGGTTGCGCAGGTTGTGCACCCAGTAGTCCACGCCGGTGACCGGGTTGACCGTGTCGGCCAGCGCCGTGGAGTGGAAGTCGATGGCGGGCGTCAGCGGGGTGATGCCGTCGATGCTCGCCCGCAGCGGCTGGATCAGGGGGTCCATGCCGGGGCTGTGCACCGGGCGTTCGACCCGGATCCGCCGGACGGAGATCCCGTCCCGGGTGAGGTCGGCCTCCAGGGCGGCGACGGCCTCGGGCGTGCCCGAGACGGCCGCACTGGTGGGGCTGTTGACCACGGCGACGGCGGCGTGCTCGGCGTACGGGGCGAGCCGCGGCATCAGCTCCGCCTCCGGCAGGTCGACCGAGATCATGGCGCCCGGCGCGGCCCGGTGCTCGAGCAGGTGCGACCGGGCGACCACGACGCGGGCGGCGTCGTCCAGGGACAGTGCGCCGGCGACGCAGGCGGCCGCGACCTCGCCCAGGCTGTGGCCCACCACCGCGGCCGGCCGGACGCCGAGTTCGAGCCAGACCTTCGCCAGCGAGACCTGGAGGGCGAACAGCACCGGCTGCTGGAGGTCCATCTCCTCGTACCGGGCCTGCTCGGCCGGCGCGGCGAGCCGCTCGAGCACCGAGCAGCCGCCGGCGGCGCGCACGGCGGCGTCGCAGGCCCGCATCCAGGTGCGGAAGCCGGGGTGCGAGCGCAGCAGCTCCCGGCCCATGCCGACCCACTGGGTGCCGCCGCCGGAGAACACCAGCGCCACCCGCCGGTCGGCGTTGCCGGGGACGGTGCCGGTGACGACGTCGGGGTGCGGCTGCCCGGCGGCGACCCGGGCGAGGCCGTCGAGGACCTCCTGCCGGTTGCGGGCGAACAGCGCGATCCGGTGGTTGTGGTGGCTGCGCCTGGCGGCGAGGGTGTAGGCGAGGTCGGCGACCCGCAAGCCCGGGTCGCGTTCGACGTGGTTGGACAGCTCCCGGCAGGTGTCGGTGAGCGCCTGCGCCGTACGGGCCGAGACGGGGACGAGGTGCAGCTGCCCGTCGGCCGCGGCGTCGCCGTGGCCCGGCGTGACGTGCCGCCCCCGGTCGCCCGCGAGGAACGGGTGGGCGGCGACGGGGAGTCCGGCGGTGAACAGGGCGCCGAGCGAGCCGAGCAGGGTCGAGGCCTCGTCGGCGCCCCGGCGCAGCGAGGGCAGGGTGGCCGCCGGCAGGATCTCCGCGACGGACTTCAACAGGACGGGGTGCGGGCTGAGTTCGATCACCGCGTCGACGTCGTGGTCGCGCAGGCGGGTCAGGGCGTCGACCATCCGGATCTCCCGGCGGAGGTTGTCCGCCCAGTAGTCCGGGCCGAGTTCGGTGCCGTCGACGCGTTCGCCGGTGACCGTCGAGACCATCGGGATGCGGGCGCTCCGGGGCCTGATGCCGTCGAGTTCGGCCTTCAGCGGGGCGAGGACGTGGTCGACCAGCGGCGAGTGGGGGGCGTGGCCCATCCGCACCCGGTGGTGGATGACGCCCTCCTCGGTCAGCCGCCGGACGAGGTCGTCGATCTCCTGGGGCGTGCCGGTGACCAGGGTGGAGTTGAGACCGTTGCGGCCGGAGACGGTGAGCCGGCCGCTCAGGTGCCGCTCGACGTCCTCCGCGGCGGTCGTCACCACGATGCCCTCGCCCCGGCCGACGGCCAGCTGCTGGAGGAGCCGGCCGTGGTGGGCGGCCAGCCGCGAGGCGTCGTCGAAGTCGAGGGCGCCGGCGACGTGGGAGGCGGCGAACTCGCCGACGCTCTGCCCCACGACGGCGACCGGCTCGACCCCCAGCGAGCGCCAGCTATCGGCGAGGGCGACCTGCATCGAGAACAGCAGCGGCTGGAAGACGTCCATGTCGTCGATGCGGCCGTCGGGAGCGAGCAGCTGCTCGACGACCGAGAAGCCCAGCAGGTCCCGCATCCGCCGGTCGGACCTCATCATGGACCGGCGGAACACGGGCAGGCCGGCCAGCAGTTGCCTGCCCATGCCGGCCCACTGGGAGCCGTTGCCGGAGAACAGGAACGCCACCCGCGGCGGGCGGCCGGCCGGCTCGCCGGTGCTCAGCCCGGGCGCCGGCTCGCCGCGGCCGAACGCGTCCAGCCGGGCCCTGAGTTCGGCCATGTCGCAGGCGGTGGCGGCGAGCCGGTACGGGCCGTCGCCCGGTGTGCGGCGGCAGAGCGCGCGCAGGTCGCCCTCGTCGCGCAGTGCCGCGGCCCGCCGGGCCAACTCCTCCCGGGAGTCCGCGGCCAGCAGCAGCAACGAGCTCTCGGGCCGCGGCAGTTCCTCGACGGCGAGGTGGCAGATCGCGCCGCCGAAACCGAAGGAGCTGACGCCTGCGCGGCGGGCGTCGGAGCGCCGCGGCCACGGCGTGAGCCGGTCCTGGACGGTCAGGTTGTAGGCGTCGAACAGGATCTGCGGGTTGGGCGCGCTGTAGTGGAGGCTGGGCGGCAGCACGCCGTTGCGCATCGACAGCGCCAGTTTGACCAGCCCGACGATGCCGGCGGCGGCCTCGAGGTGCCCGACGTTGGACTTGACGGACCCGAGCCGCAGCGGCTCCGCGCGCTCGCCGCCCAGGACCGCGCCGATGGCGTTGGCCTCGATCGGGTCGCCGAGGGGCGTCGCGGAGCCATGGCACTCGACGTAGTCGACGAGGTGCGGTGCGATGCCCGCCCGCCGGTACGCGGTGCGGAGCATCTTCTCCTGTGCCTGGGGGTTCGGCGCGGTCATGCCGTTGCTCGGGCCGTCGTTGTTCGAGGAGCTGCCCTTGATCAGGCAGTACACCGGCAGGTCGCGTTCGAGCGCCAGGCTCAGCGGGGCGAGCACCACGACGCCGGCGCCCTCGCCGCGGACGTAGCCGTCGGCGCGGGCGTCGAAGGACTTGCAGCGGCCGTCCGGGGCGAGCGCGCCCATCTGGTCCATGGCGGTGTAGTAGTCGGAGACGAAGCTCAGGTTGACGCCGCCGGCGAGCACGAGGTCGCTCTCGCCGAGCTGGATCGACTGGCAGCCCACGTGCACCGAGACCAGCGAGCCGGCGCAGGCCGCGTCGATGGCCATGCTGGGGCCCTGGAGGCCGAGGACGTAGGAGACGCGGTTGGCGATGATGCCGTCGTGCATGCCGGTCGCGGTGTGCGGGGTGATGTGGCTGTCGGGGCCGCGGTAGTGCGCGAGCGCGGCGTAGTCGCCCCAGCAGGAGGCCATGAACACGCCGGTGTCGCTGCCGACCAGGGTGCGGGGCGGGATGCCCGCGTCCTCCAGGGCCTCCCAGCACAACTCCAGGACCAGGCGCTGCTGCGGGTCCATCTGGACGGCCTCGCGGGGGGAGATGCCGAAGAACAGCGGGTCGAAGCGGTCGATGCCGTCGATGAACCCGCCCCAGCGCACCCGGTCGTTGAGGAGCGCTCTTCGGGCGGCCGGGACGGGACCGACGGCGTCGCCGCCCTCGACCAGCAGCCGCCAGAACGAGGACGGGTCCGGCCCGCCGGGGAACCGGCAGCCGATGCCCACGACCGCGACGGGCTCGGCCGAGGGCGCGCGGCGGCCGGTGCCCGCGGCGGGTTCCGGCGCGGGCGGGCCGTCGACCAGCACCCGGGCCAGCTCGTCGACGGTCGGGTACTGCCAGATCCAGGTGGCCGGGACGGGCCGGCCGAGGAACTCGGACAGGGCGGCCGCGAGGGCCACCGACCTCGCCGAGTCCAGTCCGTACCGGTGGATCGGCGCCCAGCGGTCCACCGCGCCCGCGGGCACGTCCAGCAGTTCGGCGACGCGGGAGAGCAGGAAGGCCGTGACGGCGGACACGTCGTGCGCTGCGCGTTCTCGGGGCATGGCGACTCCCTCACCGGGGCGGATGGACGGGGGCGGGCGGGTTTCGGCTCCGGGCGCGGGGGACGCGTGCCGTCCGGCACGTCGCTGCCGGGGATTCCGCGGCGCTGCTCTCCGGGTCCGCGCTCGAGCGCGGAGATGGGCACGGATCTGGGGGAATTCCCGTTGGCGTCGGGAGAGTGCCCGGTACGCACCTGACGGGTGCACATCAGAGTGCCACCCTGTGAATGGTGAGACAAGCGCCCTGCGAGCGGCGGATGGGGCAGTGGCGGGAATCGCTCCGCAAAGTGTCCGGTTCGCTCTCCTGTCCGGCGGTGGGCGGAGGCGGTTCGCCGCGGAGCCGGGGCCGCGGTACGGGTGGGGTAGACGGCGGCCGAGTGACCCGTGCAAGCTGATCCGCATGGCAGTTGAGGAAGTTGATGCGACGTCGGATCCCGCGGTCGAGCCGCTGCGCCGGCCGGGGCTGGCCCTCGGCGTGCTGGCGGGGGCGCTCGCCCTCGACGTGAGCGGCCTCGGGGTGCTCAACGCCGCCCTGCCCTCCGTCGGAACGCGCTTCGACCTGGACGACACCACGCTCCAGTGGGTGATGACCGCCTACGCCGTCACCTTCGCCGGCTTCCTGCTGATCGGCGGACGCCTGGCCGACGTCCTCGGACGGCGGCGGGTCTTCGAGGCGGGCGTCGCCCTGTTCACCGCCTCCGCGCTGGTCGGCGCACTGGCTCCGGACACCGCGGTGCTGCTCGGCGCGCGCGGCGCCCAGGGCATCGGCGCCGCCCTGTCGGGGCCGGCTGCGCTGGCCCTGCTCACCGGGACGTTTCCGGCGGGCCCGGCGCGCAACCGCGCGCTCAGCGTGTACGCGGCGGTCGGCGCCGCGAGCTTCAGCGGCGGGGTGCTGCTGGGCGGGGTGCTGACCCAACTCCTCGGCTGGCGCTCGGTCCTGTGGTTCTCGGTGCTGCTCGGGCTCGCCGTGCTGGCCGCGACGCGGGCCGGACTGCCCGGCGGCGCCGGGCACAGCGGCCGGCTGGACCTGCCCGGCGCGATCTCGGGCACGCTCGGCCTCACCCTGCTCATCGTCGGCGTGAGCAGCGACGGCGCGACGGCCTGGGGCGTGCTCGGCGCCGCGGTGGTCCTCCTGGCGCTGTTCGTGGTGCGCGAGCACCGCACCGCCGACCCGGTGCTCCCGCTCGGGCTGTTCCGGATCACCTCGGTGCGCTCCGCGAGCCTGGCGGCGTTCCTCCAGTACACCGGCTCGGTCGGGATGCTGTTCTTCGCGCCGCTGTACCTCCAGGGGATGCTGCACTACTCGCCGTTCGAGTCCGGCGTGGCGCTGGTGCCGATGTCGCTGGCCGTGTTCCTCACCGCCAACTTCGCCACCGGGCGCCTGCTGGCCCGGTACGCCCCGCGGACGCTGATGGCCGTCGGCCTCGTCCTGATCGGCGTGGGCACCGGGCTGTGGCTGGGCACCCCGCACGACGGCAGCTACCTGTGGCACGTGCTGCCCGGACTGGTGATCAGCGGCATCGGCCAGGGGCTGAACTTCCCCTCGATGACCTCCGCCGCGCTCGCCGGCGTCCCGACGCGGCAGCACGCCGTCGCCGGGGCGGTGAACGTGGTCACCCAGCAGATCGGCGCGAGCGTGGGCGTGGCGGTGATGGTCCTGGTCGCGGCGACCAGCGACGACCAGCTCGGCGGCTACCACCTCGCGTACGTCGCCGCCGCCGTGGCGTGTCTGCTGGGCGCGGCGTTCATCGCCGTGCGGCGGCGGGCCTGAGCGGAGCCGGGCGGGGGCGGGTCTGAGCGGAGCCGGGCGGTCTGAGCCGGGCGGGGCCGGTCTGAGCCGGCCGCTCCGAGGGCCGACAGGGCGCCCGGGAACGCCCGGGCGCCGGGCGGGCCCCTCCCGGGAAGGGCCCGCCCGGCGGGTGATCAGACCGCGGGGCCGGCCGGCGCGTGCAGGACGGCGGCCAGCACCTTGGGCAGCTCTGCGGCGGAGTCGGCGGTCCGGGCGCGCCAGGCCACGTGCCCGTCCGGGCGGACCAGGACGGCGCCGTCGGCGTCGACCTCGCGCAGCCGCTCCCACGCCCCGTACGGGTCCCGCAGGCCCTCGGCGGTGCCGATCGTGCGGACCGTCACGGCCACCCCGGTGAGCCGGGCGGCCTCCCGGGCGGCGTCGTGCCAGCGGTCACCACCCCGGCCGGTGAGCAGGACGAATCGGCCGCGGCCGACCACGTCCAGGGTGGAGCGGCGCCGGCCGCCGTCCTCCAGCCAGGCGTGCGGCAGCCGCGCGCCGGGCCAGGTGGTGGGCCGGTAGTACAGCTCCGGGTCCCGGTCGTCGGCCGGCTCGGGGGTGCCGTCGTCCACCCGGGCACCGGTGCGGTAGCGGTAGCCGATCTCCACGCCGTGGGCGTTGACCTGGTAGTTGATCCGGTCCGTCGCGGCGGCCAGCGCGGCGCGCCGGGCCGCCGCCTCCTCGGTGTCGTCGGCGAGGCCGCGCAGCAGCTCCCACTGCTCGGCGGCGCTCTGCCCGGCGGTGAAGCCCAGCGCCGCCGGAATGCCGAGGAAGTCCATCATGCTGCGGACCGCCCGGTCGACGATCTGCCCGCCCACCGGCAGCCGCTCGGCCTGGTAGGTGTCCAGCAGGGCCGGTGAGGCCGAGCCGTCCAGCACCAGCTTCAGCTTCCAGCACAGGTTGAAGGAGTCGGCGACCGCCGAGTTCAGCCCGAGGCCGTTGGTCGGCGGCATCTGGTGCACCGCGTCGCCGACGCAGAACACCCGGCCGTTCGCGTAGCGGGGGGCGACGACCGCGTTGACCTCCCACGGCGAGACGTTCTTGATCCTCACCTCGACGGACGGATCGCCGATGCTCTCCCGGATGTGCGCGAGGATCTCCTCGTGGTCGTCGCGGTCGAACTCCGCGCCGTGGTCGAGGAAGCGCAGGTACACCCATTCGTTCCAGGGGCGGATGCTGACGAACACCCGGCCGTCCTCGGGCGGGTTCCCCGGCACGGCGCCCATGTAGAGGATGGCCGGGCGGTCCGCGCAGTACGGAGAGAGGTCCGCCTCGAACCAGACCGAGGCGACCTTCGCCAGCCCGGTGGCGCCCTCCACGGTGAGCCCGGCCTGCTCCATCACCCGGCTCCGCGCGCCGTCCGCGCCGATCACGTAGTCGGCCCGCACGGTGTACTCCAGGCCGGACTGCCGGTCGGCGATCACCGCCGTGACCCCGTCGTCGTCCTGCTCCATGCGCAGGAACTCGTGGCCGAAGCGGAGTTCACCGACCCCGGCCTCCCGGACCTGCTCGACCAGCAGCGGCTCCAGCAGGTGCTGGGCGAGGTTGCACATCCTGCTCGGACTGGCCGCCAGGTAGTCGCCGATCCGGTCCGGACCGTTGCCGTAGGCGTCCAGCCGGCTCACCTCGGGGCCGGTGAAGGTCGACATGAAGACGTGGTTGGCCAGCAGGGGGGCCGGGGTCGCCGCGGCCGCCACCTGCTGTTCGACACCGAGGTCGCGCAGGATCTCGCCGGTGCGCTGGTTCAGCAGGTGGGCGCGGGGGGTGTGGGCCGTGCCCGGGTACTTGCCGACCGCCAGGTGCGCCACGCCGTAGCGGGACAGCGCCAGCGAGGCGGTCAGACCGGCCGGGCCGGCGCCGACGATCAGTACCGGCACCCGGACGTCGGGGGTGGGGGTCGTGGTCACTTCGCGGCCTTCCGTGCGTAGCCGGCGTAGATCACCGACGTGTCCTTGTGCACGCCGAGCTGGAACTGCCGCCCCAGTTCGCCGTACGTGATCTCCCCCCGGGCCCGGCGCCGCATCGCCTTCAGCAGCTCCAACTGCGGGCGGGTGGAGGCGAACCCGACGAGGTCCCGGTTGTCCAGGCCGTGCTTGCGGAAGACGGCGTGCAGCTCGGCCGGCTTGATGAAGCTCTTCCAGTCGTGCAGGTCCTTGGGCGCGAAACTGACGGACTTCCAGTCCTGCGCCATCTTGATCATCGCCAGTTTGGAGCGGAACGTCCGGTTGATGGTGTCGTAGAGGTAGTAGCCGCCCGGCTTGAGCACCCGCACGGCCTCGCCGACCGCCTGGTCCACGGAGCTCACGTGCTCCAGGGTGTCGCAGCAGTACACCAGGTCGAACGTGCCGTCCGGGAACGGCAGCCGCTCGGCGAAGCCCTGCTGGTAGGTGATCTCCAGCCCGGACTCCCGGGCGTGCTCGCCGGCGGCCTCCAGGGACGGGCCGGACGGGTCCACCCCGGTGACCCGGCAGCCGGCCCCGGCGAAGTGCTCGGCCAGCAGGCCACCGCCGCACCCCACGTCGAGCACCTCGAGGCCCTCGAGGTCCAGCCGGAGCCGGTTGGTGAGGACGTCCCGGAAGTAGTCGAACCGGGCCGGGGTGAAGGCCTCCAGGGTCGCGAACGGCTGGTCGTCGTGCCACCAGGAGTGGGTGTTGTAGACGTCGTTGTCGACGGGCATGGTGGGACTCCTCAGGAGAGCTTGATGGTCGGGCGGTAGAGGTCGAGCCAGACGGCCAGGTCGAGGACCCGCTCGAACGCCTCCCGCTCGTCCCGGTCGACGGCCTCGGGCGGGGCGCCCGCGGCCGCCACGAGCGCGGCGCGGTCGAAGAACGCGACGACCTGGTGGTCGCCGGACAGCAGGTCGCCGACCTGCTGCTGCAACTGGCCCACGTAGGCGAGCTGCTGGGTGTGCGGGTAGAGGGCCTTCACCCGCTCGACCACCGAACCTGGGAGGACGTCCCGCACGGCGGCGCGCAGCAGGCTCTTCTCCCGGCCGTCGAAGGTCTTCATCGCCCAGGGCGTGTTGTAGACGTACTCCACCAGGCGGTGGTCGCAGAACGGCACCCGCACCTCCAGGCCGACCGCCATGCTCATCCGGTCCTTGCGGTCCAGCAGCATGCCCAGCAGGCTGGTCAGGTGGACGTGGCAGAACTCGCGCATCCGCCGCTCGTGCGCGTCCTCGCCCTCCACCACCGGGATCCCGGCGACGGAGTCGCTCCAGCGCTGCGCCCAGTAGCCGGGGACGTCGAGGGTCCGCAGCAGCAGCTCGCCGTCGATCAGCTTGGTGGGGTGCTTGCGCGGCCCGAGCCCGGAGGCCGTGACCCAGGGGAACATCGCGGTCTGCTGCACGGCCGGCAGGTGGAACCACGGGTAGCCGCCGAAGATCTCGTCGGCGGACTCGCCGGAGAGGGCCACCGTCGAGTGCCGGCGGATCGCCTTGAACAGCAGGTACAGCGAGTTGTCCGCCTCGCCGAAGCCGAACGGCAGGTCGCGGGCGGTCACCGTGGCCCGGCGCACCTGCGGGTCGGCCAGTTCGAGGTGGTCGAGCCGGATGTCGTGGTGCTCGGTGCCGACGTGCTCGACCACGGCGCGGGCGAACGGCGCGTCCTGCGAGCCGCGCAGCTCGTCGGGGCGGAACGCGTCCGGCTGCTCGAAGTCGACGGTGAAGGTGCGCGCCCGCTCGCCCCCGGCCGCCAGCCGCCGGCCGGCCAGGGCGGTCAGGGCACTGGAGTCCAGGCCGCCGGAGAGCAGCACGCACTGCGGCACGTCGGCGACCAACTGGCGGGCCACGCTGTCCTCCAGCAGCTCCCTGACGTGCCGGACGGTGGTCTCGGTGTCGTCGCGGTGCTCGGCGACGGCCAGCTGCCAGTACACGTGCTCGCGCAGGCCCGAGCGGTCGACCGTCACCATGGTGCCCGGCTTGACCTCGTGCATGCCCGCCCAGACCGCGCGGCCGGGGGCCTTGACGAAGCCGAACAGTTCCCGGAAGCCGTCGGTGTCCACCACCGGGTCCACCGAGGGGTGGGCGAGCAGGGCCTTCGCCTCCGAGCCGAACAGCACGCCGTCGGCGGTCGGGTAGTAGTAGAGCGGTTTGATGCCGAGGCGGTCGCGCAGCAGCACCAGCTTGTCCACCCGGCCGTCCCAGATGCCCAGCGCGTACATGCCGTTGAGCCGGTCGGCGATCCCCTGTCCCCACTCCAGGTAGCCGCGCAGCACCGCCTCGGTGTCGCTGGAGGTGCGGAACTCGTGCCCCCGGCGGCGGAGTTCGTCCCGCAGCTCGGTGAAGTTGTACGCCTCGCCGCTGTACGTCATGGCGACCGGGCCGTCCGGCGTCTCGACGACCATCGGCTGCACACCGCCCGCCAGGTCGATGACGGCGAGCCGGCGGTGGCCCAGCGCGGCGTGGCGGGACAGCCAGGTGCCGCCGGCGTCCGGGCCGCGGCAGAGCATGGTGTCGGTCATGGCGGTGACAGCGGGGAGTTCACGTTCGAGGTCGTGCTGGAAGGAGATCCAGCCGGCGATCCCGCACATGCGGTTCTTCTTTCGTTCGGGGGCGGGGGTGGTGGACCGGGTGGTGGGCCGGGGCGGTGGCCGGCGCTCAGCGGTGCGCGGCGCCGCGCTGGGAGGCCATGTAGGCGGGCAGGCCGTCGATGTGGGAGCGACCGGTGGGGGCGAAGAAGAAGCGGTCCAGCGCGCCCTGCAGGTACGACCACGGGCGGTTCAGCTCGGCCGCCCACCGCCAGCCGAACCGGGCGCCGTTCTCGGTCGGTTCGACGGCGTAGTCCTCCACCAGGTGGCGGAAGATCGGGCGGGTCGCCTCGGTCGCGGTGAAGGTCTTGCGGGTGCCCTCCTCCCAGCGGAAGAAGCGCTCCCGGAGGGTGAAGTCACCGTCCATCTCGATCTCGCGGGTGGTGCCCACGCCGAACGGCCGGGGCGAGGTCCAGGTGAGGCGCCGCATGCCCTTCGTCCAGCTGGAGACGCCGTCGCCGGTCAGGGCCGCCCAGGTCTCCTCCGCGGAGTACGGCACCTCGACCGAACGGGCGTGGTAGAGCGGGGCCTTGGCGAAGAACGAGTCGTCGGCCTCCTCGATCGGGTACCAGCGTGTGGCCATGGTGTCGGTTCCTTTCCGGGACGGGACGGGACGCTGCGGTGGGGTGCGATGCGGTGCGGTGGGGTGCGGTCGGGTGCGGTGCGGTGGGGTGCGGTCGGGAGGGACGGGGTGGGCGGGCGACGGGGCGGGGGGCGGCGGTGGCTCCGGCGGAGCGGTGGGAACGGCCGGACACGCCTCAGGCCTTGCGGGCCCGGAAGAGGCCGACGGAGCCGCGCACCACGAGGTCGAAGTCGTCGAAGGTCTGCTTCAGCTGGTCGCGCAGGTCCTCCAGGTCGTCCCGGTCGTTGTGGAAGACGCCCTTCGCGTTCAGGTTGTCCATCAGCCAGCGGCCGGCCCCGGTGACCGGCACGCCCGACGACAGCACCGTGCTGCCGAACACCGTGCCGCCGGGCTTCACGGCCGCGGCCGCGTGCCGGATGGCCACGCCCTTCTCGCGCAGGCTGCCGGGTATGCAGTGCAGCAGGAAGCTCAGGGCCGCCGAGTCGTGGCTCTCGGCGGGCACCGGCAGCGGTTCCAGGGCGTTGGCGACCACCTTGGTGGTCTTGAAGTGCGCGAGCCGCTCGGCGGTGAAGTCCAGCGTGCTGGGGTTGAGGTCGGCCAGCGTGATCTGCGGGTTGGACACCGGGAACCGGGAGTGGGCCAGCAGGTAGCCGGTGCCCACGCCGATCTCCAGGTGCTTCGCGCCCAGGCAGTCGTTGTACATCTGCTGGAAGTTCCGGGGCGAGCACCGCCAGAACAGCGGTGCGCTGCCGCGGAACACGATCAGGTCGTAGAAGGTCAGCGCGCGGCGGTGGTAGGGGGCCTGGCCGTCGAGGACCGCCTGGTCCAGGGCGTGGGGCTGGTGGCCGTTGTCAGTGCTCATGTTCTGCTCACCCTCGTCGGGAATCGGACATCGTGGTGTGTCGGGAAGATCGGGCGACCGGCTCGGCGAGCCGGTCGAGGACCGCGCGCACGGTGGTGGCGGCGTGGTCGCCGGTCATCGTGAAGTGGTCGCCCGGCACCTCGGCCCCGGTGTGCGGGAGCGGCCAGTCGGACTGCCAGCCGGTGGCGGGGAAACCGGGCAACGGCCGGGCGGCGCGCAGGTGGAGCGTGGGCGAGGCCAGGGGCTGCGGCTGCCAGGCCTCGAAGAGCCGGGCGTAGCCGCCCATCGCGGTGAGGCAGACGTCGTCCAGCGGGCCCGCGGCACCCAGCTGACCGGACGTCACCTGCGCGGCGATCTCGGCTTGGATGAGGGGGAGGACGGCACTGCCCGGCCGGTAGCTGTCCAGCAGGGCGACCGACACCGGGTGGACACCGCGTTCCTCCAGCAGCGCCGCCACGGCGTGGGCGATCCAGCCGCCGGCGGAGTGGCCGAGGAGGACGAAGGGCCGCCCGGCGGCGAGCCGTTCGACGTCCTCGGCGTGCAGGAGCGCCAGCGCGTGGAGGTCGGCCGGGAGCCGCTCGCCCGCGGTGAAGCCGGGGGCCGGCAGTGCCCACAGCTCGTGCCGGCCGCCCGCGGCGGCGGCGAGGCGGGCGTACTGGTGGGCGCCGGACCTGCTCGCGAACGACGGGAAGCAGAAGAGGCGGGGTTCCGCCGCGCCCGAGGTGAGGCGGACGGGGGCCGGCCGCTCGGACGGCGCGGGCGGGGCGTCGAAGGTGTCGCGGAACCGCGCGGCGGTGGCGAGGAGTTCGCCGAACTCCGCGAACCGGCCCAGCCCCGCCGCCCGTGGCGCGAGCGAGGCCAGCAGGCCGTCGCCCGGACCGGCGGGCGGCGCCTGGCCGGCGTCCAGGCGGGCGTCCAGGTGGGCGGCGAGGGCGTCGAGCGTCGGGTGTTCGAAGACGGTCGCGGCCGGCAGGTCCACCCCGGTGGCGGCCCGGAGGGCGGCACCGAGCTCCGTCGCGGCGAGGGAGTCGAGCCCCAGCTCGGGCAGGCTCAGGCCGGTCTCCACGTCCTCGGTGGTGGCGTGCCCGAGTGCGGCGGCCACCTCGGCGGCCACCAACGCGCGCAGCGCGGGGCCGCGTTCGGCCGGGCCGAGGGCGCGGAGCCGTGCCCGGAGCCGACCCGGGCCCCCCGCTGCGGACGTGCCCGCTGCGGGGGTCCGGGCGGCGTGGGAGGCGCCGGCGGGCGGCTCGGTGGTGGACGGCTCGTCGGCGGGGTGCCCGCCGGGGGTGGCCGCAGCGGGCCGCGGGGTCGCCGCGGCGCCCCCCGGCCAGAAGCGGCGGCGCTGGAACGCGTAGGTGGGCAGCGCGACCGGGCCCGCGCCGGAGTCGGCCAGGACGGCCTCCCAGGCCACCGGGACGCCACGGACGTGGACGGCGGCGAGCGCCGTCAGCGCGCTGTCCGCCTCCGGCCGGCCGTGCCGCAGGAGCGGCACCGCCGCCGGGGCCGGATCGCGGTCGGCGAGGGCGTCCCGCACCAGGGCGGACAGCACGCCGCCCGGGCCGAGTTCGAGGAAGGTGGTCACGCCGTCCGCCGCCATCCGGCGCACGCCGTCGTGGAAGCGCACCGCCTCCCGGATGTGCCGCACCCAGTACTCCGGGGCGCAGACCTGCTCCGCCGGGGCCGGCTCGCCGGTCAGGTTCGACAGCAGCCGGATCCGCGGGGGCCGGTACGCGAGCGAGGCCGCCACCTGGTGGAAGCGCTCCAGCACACCGTCCATCAGCGGCGAGTGGAAGGCCCGGGTGACCCGCAGGCGCTTCGTCCGGCGACCGCGGGCGGCGAGCACGGCCGCGACCTCCTCCACCGCCTCCGCCACGCCGGAGAGCACGGTGGCCCGCGGCCCGTTGACGGCGGCGAGGCCGACGCCGTCCTCCCGGCCCACCAGCAGCGGCAGCACCTCGTCCTCGGCGGCCTCCACGGCCACCATCGCGCCGCCCTCCGGGGAGTCCTGCATCAGCCGGCCGCGCGCGGCGACCAGGCGGCAGGCGTCCTCCTGGCTCAGCACACCGGCCGCGCAGGCCGCCGCCAGCTCGCCGACGGAGTGCCCGCCGACGTAGTCCGGCACCACGCCCCAGGACCGGAGGAGGTGGAACGACGCCAGGCCGACGGCGAACAGCCCGGCCTGGGTGAACACCGTCTCGTCGAGCAGGGCCGCCGTGGGGGTGCCCGCGGGGGCGAACAGCACCTCGCGCAGGGCCGGGCGCCCCGGCCCGGCCAGGTGCCGGTCCAACTCCTCGCACACCTCGTCCAGGGCGCGCGCGAAGACCGGATGGGCCTGGTGGAGGCCCTGGCCCATGCCCGGTCGCTGGCTGCCCTGGCCCGGGAAGAGGAAGCCGACCCGGCCCGCGGCGACCGACCCCCGGACCACGCCGGGCGCGGTGCCGCCCGCGGCGAGCACCTCCAGTCCGGCCCGCAGCTCGCCGAGGTCGCGGCCGAGCACGACCGCCCGCTGCGGCAGGGCGGCCCTGGTCAGCGCCAGCGAGCGTCCGACGGCGGCGGGGCCGGCGGCGGGGGCGTCGGCGGGGGCTTCGGCGAGGTGGTCCCGCAGGCGCTGCGCCTGGCCGCGCAGGGCGGCCTCGCCCCGGGCCGAGAGCGGCCAGGCGAGGAGCGCCGCGGGCTGCGCGGGCGCCTCGGACGACCCGGGCGTGCCGGGCCCGGGCGTGCCGGGTCCGGACGCGACGAGCGGGGACGTGCCGGATCCGGATGTGTTGCTCCCGGGTGCGTCGGGCGCGGACGGCCGGTGCGGCGCCGCCGGGGCCTGTTCCAGGACCACGTGGGCGTTGGTGCCGCTGATGCCGAACGCCGAGACACCCGCCCGGCGGGGGCGGCCCTCCTCCGGCCAGGCCACCGGCTCGGTGAGCAGGGCGACCGCCCCGGAGGACCAGTCCACGTGCGGGGTCGGGGCGTCCGTGTGCAGGGTGGGCGGCAGAACGCCGTGCTCCATCGCCATCACCATCTTGATCACGCCGGCCATCCCGGCCGCGGCCGCCGTGTGGCCGATGTTCGACTTCACCGAGCCCAGCCACAGCGGCCGTTCCGCCGACCTGCCGCGCCCGTACGTCGCGAGCAGCGCCTCGGCCTCGATCGGGTCCCCGAGCGGTGTGCCCGTCCCGTGCGCCTCGACCGCGTCCACGTCGTCCGGCGCCAGCCCGGCACTGGCCAGAGCCTGCCGGATCACCCGCTGCTGGGAGGGGCCGTTGGGCGCGGACAGCCCGTTGCTCGCACCGTCCTGGTTGGTGGCCGAGCCGCGGATCACCGCCAGCACCGGATGCCCGTTGCGGCGGGCGTCGGACAACCGCTCCAGCAGCAGCACACCCGCACCCTCACCCCAGGCGGTGCCGTCGGCCGACGCGGCGAACGGCTTGCACCGGCCGTCCGGAGCCAGCCCGCGCTGCCGGCTGAAGCCGATGAACGCCTGCGGCGTGGACAGCACGGTGACGGCCCCCGCGAGCGCGAGCGTGCTCTCGCCCGAGCGCAGCGACCGGCAGGCCAGGTGCAGCGCGACCAGCGAGGAGGAGCACGCGGTGTCCACCGTCAGCGCCGGCCCCTCCAGACCGTAGGTGTAGGAGAGCCGACCGGAGATCACGCTGGCCGCGTTGCCGGTCAGCAGGTACCCCTCCAGCCCGTCCGGGGAGTCCTGGGCCAGCAGGTGGTAGTCCTGGCCGCTGCTGCCCGCGAACACCCCGGTCCGGCTGCCGCGCAGGGACTCCGGGTCGATGCCGGCGCGTTCGAAGGCCTCCCAGGAGGTCTCCAGCAGCAGCCGCTGCTGCGGGTCCATGGCGAGCGCCTCGCGCGGGCTGATGCCGAAGAACGCGGCGTCGAAGCGGTCGGCGTCGTGCAGGAAGCCGCCCTCGCGGACGTAGGTGCGGCCGGGGCGGTCCGGGTCGGGGTCGTAGAGGTCGGCGAGGTCCCAGCCCCTGTTCTCGGGGAACGGCGAGACGGCGTCGCGACCGTCCGCCACCAGCTGCCACAGGTCCTCCGGGCTGCGCACCCCGCCCGGGTACCGGCAGGCCATGGCGACGATGGCGATGGGTTCGTCGTCCCCGTCGGCCGTCCCCGGAGCGGACGGCGCCCCGGCGGCCTCGGTGTCCACGCCGGCGAGCAGTGCGAGCAGGTGGCGGCCCAGGGCCTCGGGCGTCGGGTGGTCGAAGACCACGGCGGCCGGGAGCCGGAGACCGGTGACGGCCATCAGCCGGTTGCGCAGCTCGACGGCGGTGAGCGAGACGAATCCCAGCTCGTGGAAGGAACTGCCCGGCGGGATCGGACCGGTGAGCCCGAGGACGGCGCTCGCGTGGGTTTCCACCAGGTCGCGCAGCAGGCGCTCGCGGTCGGGCTCGCCGAGGTCGGCCAACTGGCGGAGCAGCTGCGCGGCGGCGGAACCGGCGGTGTGCTCGTCGGGCTCCCAGACCGTACTGCGGCCGCTGCCGGTGCCGCCCGGGCTGCTTGTGTCGATGGTGTCGACCCAGTAACGGCGGTGTTGGAAGGGGTAGGTGGGGAGGTCGGGGTGGTGGCCTGGGTGGAGGTGGGGGGTCCAGTCGACGGGGTGGCCGTGGGTGTGGAGGTGGGCG